>JAISWC010000176.1 GCA_031271245.1 Tannerella sp.
GCCCTGTGGCATTACCCTGTCGGACGTTTGCCTGATGACGCCGATCAAGTCGATCAGCGGCGTCATCGGTATCGGCAAAGAAGTGCGACCCGGACAGTACGCCTGTCAATATTGCGAACTGGAAACGTGTTACAAACGGAAAAAATAACGTCGCAGACAAAATTTGACTGAACAGGAGGAGTGTCGACACCGGCTCACTCAGTGTCGACGTCTGTCCTGAGAGTGTCGACACCGGCTCACTCAGTGTCGACGTCTGTCTTGAGAGTGTCGACGCCAGCTCACTCAGTGTCGACGTCTGTCCTGAGAGTGTCGACGCCGGCTTACTCAGTGTCGACGTCTGTCCTGAGAGTGTCGACGCCGGCTCCTTCCGTGTCGACGATCTTTTATTTTCCGTTGACGGTAATCCGGCTGTTGAAATACCCCGTTCGGACGAGGCTCTGCTTCGTTTGATTTATCCCGTTGGGGGTGTAATGAAGTTTGTAAATTGCTTGTTTTTAGGTGTATTTTCCCGCGGTGGGTGAAGAATGGGGCTCGAACCCACGACCCTTGGAACCACAATCCAATGCTCTGACCAACTGAGCTATCCTCACCATCTACTGTCAAAAAACGGTGCAAAGATAATGCTTTTTTTTATTCCTGCAAATACTTGTGCCTGCAAACGGTTATAAATTAAGGGGCATAAACAGATTCTGTCAGAAAAAGAAACTCAACCCCAATGACAAGGCAAAACCCATCACCGAGATAATGGTTTCCATGACCGTCCATGAGCGAAGGGTTTGTTGTTCGGTCATTCCGAGGTATTTTCCTATCAGCCAGAAACCGCTGTCGTTGACGTGCGACAGGGTTGTGGCGCCGGAAGCGATGGCGATTACCACCAGCGCCTTGTGCGGTTCTGACAGGGTGTAGGCGCTTAACAGGGGCGCCATGATTCCGGCCGAGGTGATCATGGCCACCGTGGCCGAGCCTTGCGTCACCCGTATGATCAGCGCCAGCAGCCAGGCAAGGACAATGGGAGGCAGCGCAGAACCGGACAGACTCTCCGCCAACGCCACACCGATGCCG
Organism: Tannerella sp.; assembly: GCA_031271245.1. Taxonomy (GTDB): domain Bacteria; phylum Bacteroidota; class Bacteroidia; order Bacteroidales; family Tannerellaceae; genus Tannerella. The sequence continues at coordinate 1,063 of JAISWC010000176.1, forward strand.
CTGTCGACCAGCAACTGCTTGAATACGCCTCCCGCGCCGGTCACCAGGATGATCAATCCCGCCGGCGACAGGGCTTTCGTGCTTAAATCCAGCAGGGATGCCGGCGTAAATCCGCGCCGGATGCCGATTACGTAGATGGCAATCAGGGTGGCGATCAGCAGCGCGATAAAAGGATGTCCCAGGAAAGCCAGCAAATGTACCCAGAAAGCGTCTTCCATCCCGTTTTCCTTTGCCCACATGCCCGAAACCGTGTTGGCTACAATCAATACCAGCGGAATGACAATAATCCCCACGATCAGCCAAAACGGAGGCAACTCTTTCACCTCCATGTCGGTTGAATCCCGGAAGAGGTCGGGTACGTCCACATGCATTCTGTTTCCGATGTATTTCCCGTACAACGGGCCGGCCACCAGTGTGACCGGTATGCCGATGACAAATCCGAAGAAAATAAGCCATCCCAAATCGACCTGAATAATCTCGGCCACGGCTACCGGACCGGGTGTGGGCGGGATAAAGGCGTGCGTCACGGCCAGTCCTGCCAGCAGCGGGATGGCATAGTAGAGCAGGGATTTTTTCGTGTCCTTCGCCAGGGCGTAAAGCACGGGCGCCAGAATGATGAACCCGACGTCCAGAAAGACCGGGATAGCGACCATAAAACCGGCCAAGGCCAGTGAATAGGGCGCCCGGTCTCTGCCGAACTTTGCGATCAGGAAACGCGCCAGCGCTTCCGCACCGCCCGACGCTTCAAGCACCTGCCCGAAAATGGCGCCAATGCCTACTACGGTGGCCACGAAACCCAGCGTCGAACTCATGCCGGCCGTCATGCTGTCCAGAATGGATTCCATCGACATGCCGGTGGCAAGCCCCAGAAAGATCGATACCATCAACAGGGCCAGAAAGGCGTGAATCTTCAGTTTCAATACCATGAACAGCAGCAGGACGATGCTGAACGCCAGTATGCAAAGCGGCAAGTATGACATCATTCGTTTTTCGGCAAAAATAGATATAAAAAAGCACCTGTGAAAGCGTTCGAAAAAAATGACCTGCCGGTATTGTCCTTTCAACCGTCCGGTCAGCCCGTGAATTGCTTTCCCTGCCAGGTTTGACGGAAGGCAAAACGCTTGTTGACAAACGCTGTAAATTCATAATTCTTGAGGCCCCAGTCGGGTGCGATCAGGAGTTCCCGGGGTGACTGGGAGATAAACCGGTCGACGGCAATGTCCGGACGCAACCGTTCCAGAAAGTCGACGACAAGGTCTGCGTAGTCTTCGACGCCGTATAGTCGGAAACGTTCGGGATACTCCCGGAACTCTTTTTCCATGACCGTGTGACGGATGATTTGCAGCTGGTGCAACTTGACTGCCGTCAGCGGTAAAGCAGAAATCAGGCCGGCTTGCCGCAACAGCAGTTCCCGGTCTTCGCCCGGCAATCCCAGAATCAGATGTGCGCCGACAAGTATGCCTCTTTCATGCGTGCGCCGAACGGCTTCAACCGAATCCTGCCACGTGTGGCCACGGTGAATGCGCTGCAATGTACGGTCGGATGTGCTTTCCAGACCGTATTCGATGAAGACGAACGTTTTTTCGGCCAGTTCGCTCAGGTAGTCCAGCAACACGTCCGGCATACAGTCCGGTCGCGTGCCGAGAATCAGCCCGACGACGCCCGGAAAGGCTAACGCTTCTTCGTATTTCTGCCGCAAAGTCGCTAAGGATGCATACGTATTGGTGTATGCCTGGAAATAGGCAATGTATTTCATTACCGGATATTTCCGGGCAAAGAAACGGATGCCTTTTTCCAGCTGGGCGGAAATGCCTTCTCCGGCCGTGCTGCAATAGCCGGGATTGAACGTAGCGTTATTGCAGTACGTACATCCGCCCGTCCCTTTGACCCCATCGCGGTTAGGACACGTAAACCCGGCATTGACGGAGATTTTTTGCACCTTGAACGAAAATCGCTCTTTCAGAAAATCACTAAATTCATAATAAGGCTTCACCATGGATCGTTTGCATGAAGCCATACTTGAATTTCAGCAGTTTTCCCGAATAGCCCGGCAGGGTTGTTTCGTATGGGCAAGCCTCGGTCAGCGTACTAAGGCTTTGTTCGCCGGTAAGCAGGTCGGTTCTTATGGCCGGCTGGTTGTCGGGAATGTGCAGCAGGCAGAAGGCAACCGGCGGAATGATGACGCGCACCGTCTGTTCCGCAGGGTCGAAATTGACGACAATCAGCAGCACTTCCTGTTCGTGTTTGCGCAGAAAGGCGTACTGGCGGTGGTCGTTGAAATGCGGATTGTCGCGGTTGACATACATCAGGTCAAAGAACACGCCCTTCACAATGGCCGGTTCGCGGCAGACGACATTCAGCAGCCGGACACAGGCTTGGCGCAACGTTTGCTGTGCGGCGGTCAGCAGCGCCCCGTCGAACAGCCCGCCGTTCATCCAGTTCCGGATACTCTCGAGGCTCCAGTAGTCGAAAATGGTTGTCCGTCCGTCGCGTCCGCTGTAGCCCTCTTCGTCCATGCCCCGTTCGCCCAGTTCCTGACCGAAGTATATCATGAGCGGATTCGTGTGGAGGGTGGCGGCGACCATCAGACCGGGAAATCCGGCTTCGGGCGAGCCGGCGAAAAAGTCGGAAGCGATGCGCTGCTCGTCATGGTTTTCCAGGAAATGGAGCATGTGATCGCGGATATCTTCCACGCTTTGCCAGCAGTGCGTGATGGCCGCCGCGCCGGCCCGGCCGCAGATCACGTCGCGCAGGGTGTCGTAGAGGCCGACCTTGTCATACAGATAGTCGAAATGTGCGTGAAGATAGTCGCGATACAGCTCGGGACGGTAGATTTCGGCGATGAAACAGAGGTCGCGCGTTGCCCCGGCGCGGGGAATGACCCAGCTCCAGAACTCGACGGGCACCATCTCGGCCATGTCGCAGCGGAAACCGTCGACGCCCTTGCCTGCCCAGAAGAGCAGGATGTCGAGCATCTTGATCCACGTGTCGGGAACGGGGTCGAAATGGCAGCTGCCGTCGCCGGCGCAGTCCACTCCGTAGTTCAGCTTGACGGTGTCGTACCAGTCGTCCCGCGACGGATGCAGGCTGAAACAGTTGTTCCCGGTCGCTTTGGCCGGAAATTCGCTGTATTCGAAATCTTCTTCACCCGCGTCGAAATGCAGTGTCAGCGCCTGGCCGGGCAGGTAGTAGAAGTTGTTGTTGGGGTCGAAGCGCGTGAAAGTATTGTCCTGCCGTCCCAGGTTGTTGACGGTAATCGGTTTGGCGTCGGAGTAGTAATGACGGGCGACGTGATTGGCCACAAAGTCGATGATGACCTTCATTCCGGAGCGGTGTGTCCGTTCGACCAGCGCTTCAAATTCCGCCATGCGGCAGGCGACGTTTTCGGCCAGGTCGGGGTCGACGTCGTAATAATCCCTGATGGCATAGGGCGAACCGGCGATGCCCTTCACGAGTGCGCCGTGATCGCGAGCGATGCCGCAGGCCGGGTAGCCGGTTTGCGTGGCATGTTCGATTATGCCGGTATACCAGATGTGCGTTACGCCCAGTTGCCGGATTTCGTGAAGTGCGCGGTACGTATAGTCCGCCATTTTGCCCGTGCCGTTTTCGGACAGGGAACCGTTTTTCCTGCATGTGCGGTTCCGGTTGCCGAACAGGCGGGGCAAGGTCTGGTAAATAATCATTTTCTGTTCGCTATTCATACGTAGATGCGTTTATGGATGAATCTGTCTGAATTTTTGCAGTTTCGGGAATTTTTGCAGAAACTGTCTGGCCTGCGCCTTTTTCTTTCTGTCGGTCAGGAACCGTTCCATCGCGTCGAGGGCTGTCCGGTAACCGGACTCGACCATCCGGTCAACGTTTTTCAGGTCAAACATTTTGTACTGACCGAAGGCCTCGGTTTCAATCAGGATATCGCAGTTCCTGCGGTCCGAGTTCGTGTTCGCCAGGAAGAGGTAATGAAACGAACGTTCCGCAATGCTGTACAGGTTCTGGCTGTATTCGCGGGGTACGTAGGGACTGACATTGACGCCGATCACGTATTCGCACTGCGGGCGTATGAATGACACGGGAAAATTGTGGAACAGTCCGCCGTCCACGTAATGCACCCCGTCGATAAGCACCGGACTGAACAGTACCGGTACGCTGCACGACGCCCGCACGGTTTCGACCATCGGACCGGACGTGAACGCACGGCCTTTGCCGTTGTCCAGATCCGTCGCCGTCACAATCAGCGGGATTTGCAGTTCCTCGAACTGCCGGGCACGCAGACGCTCTTCCAGGAAAAGGCTGAACCGGCTGCTGTCGAATATCCCCGACTTGGGCAACTGGAGTTGGGCAAATTCGGTAAACTCCCGGCCGTTGAAGAGTTGCCGGATTTCGCCGGCCGGGTAGCCGTCGGCATACAGCGCGCCCATCAATGCGCCGACACTGGTGCCGGAGATAATATCCGGCCGGATGCCAAATTCATCCAGCGCCTGAAACACGCCGATATGGGCAAAGCCCTTTGCGCCGCCACCGCTTAACGCCAGTCCGACGGTATACGGTTTCCTTTTGAAGAAGATGCTCATCGTTAAAACTGTATTTTCCGGCAAATGTAGGGATAAATTTTGAATGGAGAATTGAGAATGGAGAATTGACTCGCCGCAGTTTTAGTGCTTTCACGCCGTTCCATTCTTCATTCTCAATTCTCCATTCTCAATTCTCCATTCTCAATCGGTGTTTCAATGTCAAAGTCAGGACAAACGGGTGCATCCCCCAAAAGACAGAAAGAGACGCACAACCGTGCGTCTCTTTCTGTCTTTGGAAGCATTGGAAAAAACACATTCAGCGAATCACCACCTTGTATGTCTTTTCTTCCACCACAACGATATAGACTCCCTGCGGCAGGGAGGTTTCGACCGTTTCTCCGGCCGTGTGCGGGATCGCTTTCACGAACTGGCCGCCCGTGCTGAAGACACGCGCTTCGCCGGTGGCCGTTGCCGCGATGTAGAGCGTGCCGCCCGCCGCCCAGACCTGCTGACCGGCTATGGCTTCGTTGCCGACCGGCAATACATGGTAGGTAATCTCCAGCGATACCGTCGTCAGTCCGTCGCCGCCGACCGTCACCGTCACCGTGTAGGCGCCCGGAGTAAGTCCTTCGCGCGGAACGAGCGTGAAGTCCGCTTCGCCGCCGATGAGCAGGTTACCGGCCGTAGCAGACGGAAGCGTGAATACGCCGGCACTTGCGCCGGAGAGGCTTAGCGTCAAGGCGCCCGTTTCGGTATTACCCGTGTTGATGATGCGCACCCGCGTCTCGCCCATCGACAGCACTTCGATGCGCTTCACCGGCGTGGCGGCGTAGGGCGTGGCCACAATCACGCCGTTCACCTCCAGCGTCTGCACATGGACGCTGCCTCGCGACAGTACGACCGTGAAGCGGTAGGAGCCGTTCGTGCCGGACGGGTTCGCTGCCGTACCGCCGATAGCCGCTGTAAACGACGTCAGCGTCACGTCGGCTGCCAGCACATCCTCCTCGCCCGACCGGAAGGTGATGACCGCGTTCCGACCCGACAACAGCAGGTTAAGTACGCCCGTCAGCCACGTCTTCACTTCGGAATCCGTATTGCCCGTAGCCTGGGCGATGCGGTACGTGCCGCCTTCGACCGAGACTTTGGCTTCTTCAACGGTCTCTTTGTCGATTTGCACCTGCGTCTTTTTGAACGTGGCTGTGACCGTGACGGCGTTAGCCGGCATGATGAACGTGCGCGTGTTGCCCGAACCCGACATGGAGAGCGGCGTGGCGATGCCTGTTATGTTTGCGCGGATGGCATCCAGTTCATAGCCGGCGTCCGGTGTAACGGTCAGTGTGACCGTGGCGCCCGCCGGTGCGGAGGCGACATTCGCCGTCACGCGGCCATGAGACAGCGCTCCGATGGTGATCGCATATTGTGCCGGCGCATAGGCCGTGGCGACGATTTGCCCGGTCTTAGCCGACGTCACGGCGGAGGCGCCGTTCTTTGCCAGCGATACGGTGAACCTATAGCTGCCGTTCGTACCCGAGGGCGACGCGGCGGTGCCGGCCACGGCGGCCGTGAAGTTATCGACCGTAATGTCCGACGCCGATACCGTGACGCCCGTCGAGGCGATCAGGCTGTTGATTTGCTGCACCAGCCAGGTACGTACCGCAGACGAGGTGTTGGCCGTGGCCTGCGGCACGCTGAACGTCGCGCTTTCGATTTTCGAGCGGGCGCTGCTCACATCCTGCTGATCGGCCGTTGTCTGGAAGGTCGCCGTTACCGTTACATGGTAGGCGGGCATCGTAAACGTGCGGGTAAGGCCGCTGCCGGAGAGCGTAACGGAAGCCGAGCCGCCGGTCTGGCTGGCCGAAATCGCATTCAGTTCGTAGCCTGCGAACGGGCTAATGGTCAGCTTAACGGTGGCGCCCTGCGGACCGGAGGCGGGACTGGCCGTCACGCTGCCGCCCGTCGCCGGAGCGACGGTAACCACATAGTTTGGCGCCGGCACGTAGGCTGCCGGCGTAATCGAACCGGAAGTCGAAGCTGTCGTTGCAGAGGCTCCGGTACCCGTGCTCAGTACGGCCGTGAAGTTGAAACTGCCCGGCGTGCCTGCGGACGAGGCCGTGGCCCCGGAAGCTGGAGTGAAACTGCTGCCCATCGTGACCGTAACGGTAATGCCGCTCATTTCCGGCCATCCGCTGATCTGCTGCTCCAGCCACGTCTTGACGGCGGCCGACGTATTGGCCGTCGCCTGCGCCACAATATACGTTCCGTTTTCAATCAGCGTTTGTGCTGCTTCCACTGCTTGCTGCTCGAAAGTCTTTTGGAACGTGGCCGTTACCGTAACGCCATGGGACGGCATCGTGAACTCATTCCCCAAGACAGAAATACCCGTATTTACGTCATCGGTCTTATATACCGAATAGTTGTCGAACTCGTAGCCTGCCGCCGGAGTAGCCGTCAATGTCACCAGTTCGCCCGGCGTGGCCGTTGATTTATCCGCCGTTACCGTACCGAACGAGGTTGTGCCGATGGTGATGGCATACGTGCCGGTAGGCACGTAAGGTGTTGCCGTGATAACGCCCGGTATTTCATCGGTCGTTACATTGTCTGAGCCTTTGGTCAGCTGAACGGTGAAGCGGAATGATCCGTCCGTTCCTGCCGGCGTGCTTGCATTGCCCGCCGTAGCCGCTGCAAAACTTTTGATGGAGATATCGTTATCAATTATGGTGGTAATTCCCATTCCGCTTAATAAGGTGTTGATCTCTGTAGCCAGCCATGTTTTAAGCGTCGCTTCATCACCGGCGCTTGCCTGCGGCGCCTTGAACGAACTCTTCTCGATAAGCGCCTTCGCCTTTGACAGAATCAGTGCATCCGTTTCTGTCCACTTTGCCCAGAACTCCAAGTTGCCCGTACTGTTTGTCGGAAGACCAGTTACTGCGCCGCCGGTGACAAGGTCGCTGTTGGCATACCAGCCGGCAAAATCATAATTGACTTTGGTCGGCACGGGCAGGTTGTTTCCTCCGTCTTCGATGGTGTACGTGCCGGCAGCTGCACCGCTGCCGCCGTTCAAG
>JAISWC010000239.1 GCA_031271245.1 Tannerella sp.
GGATCGGGGTGATTTTGTGCATAAGATTAGCATTTCAAAGACTCAAGGGCTTGCGGCAAAACGTCATGCATACAAATGTACAAAACCGTCCCGTGCGAAATATAACAATACAGGGCTAAATCTTTTTTTGAGGTGCTACCCCGTCAAACGTATTATCCATGCAGGAATAGACAGAGAGGCTGCTCCCGTACGGGGACAGCCTCTTTGCTGTTTGGATGAACGGTCTGTTACCCTTCCTATCCATACACCGCCTTCACCCTCCGTGCACCGCTGACTGCGATATACACGCCACAGATATGCACGAGAACGCGCTGTTCTGTAGAGACGCAGGATTTCTCTGTTTGAGGTCACATTCCGTACCGGCAATTGCGCCCAAACTTTCCTTTATTTCGGCAGCCATCCGCTGTCCACATATTCCCATTCAAATTCTCCGGCGCTGTCGGCATGAACCAGCAGGAAACCTTCCTCCGTTCCGTGAAACGAGCCGCTCCACCAGTTGGCACAGACGGCGCCACCGGTGATGTACTGCACGTCCTGCAGCCGTATTTCCTCATGAATATGCTGGTGACCCTGCAGGACAAGTTTCAGGTTATGTTCGCGGAAGACGTCCAGTTCTTCCCTGAAGTTGCAGACCACGTCCCAGGGACTGAACTTCGTTTCTACCGCCGGATAATACAGCGAATAGACAGGCACATGCTGCATCACCACAATGGGCGTGGCCAGCGATACGTGTACCAGTTCGCGACGCAACCATTCCAGCTGTTCCGCGCCGATGCACAGGTCGCCGGCGCCGGTGCGCTGCACGGTGTTGAGAATGAAAAAACGCACGCCCTGCCGCTCAAACGTGTAGTACGAATGGCCGCCGAGATGCGCGTTGAACACTTCGTCGCCATTGGGACAGCCGTTTTTCTCGTCGAAATAACGGTCGTGATTGCCTATGACCGAATAGTAAGGCAGCCCGGTCTGCTCCACCGCCTGCCTGAAGGCCGTGAACATGCTGTCGGTTTCTTTTCGCGAGAGCTGATGTCCCATGTTGATGTCCGCCAGGTCGCCGCCGAAAACAAGAAACTCGGCATCCGTGCCTTTAGCCCGCTCCAGCACATGTTTGAAACCGTTGTAGCGGTCATGGCCGTTCGCTTTGTTCAGGTGCACGTCCGTCAGAAAGGCAAACGTCAGTTTCTTCTCCGGACAGGGGGGTGCGACAGCCGGCGGCGGCGCGATACGGAACGTGGCCAGGTTGCCCTTGTGGTCGCTCGGCCACGTACATGCCGGCGACAGTATGTCATCGCCGGTCTCTTCCGGCGCGATTTTCCCGTGGTCTACGGACGCGGCCGGCCCGACAATACGGATATTGTCCAGCGCGACGCCCGGCTGCGGATAATAATAAATGAAATCAATCCGGTCGCGTTCGTCGGCTTCCGGTGTGAAAAACAGGTCATTCAATTTAGCCGCTTCGTTGCCTGCCGGCCAGGTAAATCCCGGATGTGTCACGGCGTTGGGGAAACGCCGGCGCCAGGCATCCACGTAACCGGCCTGTGCGAGCATCTGCGAAACATCCCAGGGGACGACGGCGCCGCGGTGGTCACGAATGTCTTTCGTATCCGCCTGCCAGTCCAGATGCGACGGTTCATTAAAATCACCCCCAACGATCACGATATGCCCTTTGGCCGTTTCCGACCGGGCGTCGCGGAGGAAGCCCCGGATGGTTTCATCGCGCCAGGCAAGGCGGTTGGCAACGAGTATCGAATCCGGATCGGTCACAGGGGCTTCTATTTTGGTCCACACGGCCGAACCGTATCCGCGCGACAGGTTAGGCGCGTAATTCCGATGATCCAGGTGCGTGGAATAGACCGCCACCGTCCGCCCGCCGACCGTGATGTGCGCTTTCACTACCGGCCGGTAACAGACTTCTTTGGAGGTCGGCAGGAATGCCGAGACTTCTTCCAGTGCGTATTTCGACAGGATGCCGACCGGCAGGTTGCGTCCATCGTCGTAATACGTTTTCCCGCGTTTGGCGAGTTTGTCGATCACCTTTTTCGTCAGCGGCGTTTCGTTTTCCCTGTGGTACAGTTCGCAGAGCAACACGACGTCGGGATCCGTCCGGTCGATGACGTCGACCAGCCCCTGTTCGCCGCCCTCCACGCGCGTGGTATTTACCCACACGTTCAGCTGCAATACCTTCAAATCTACACTCTTCTCCTGCGAACAGGACACTGCCAGCCATGCGGCCAGGCATACATAAAATAATCTGCTTGTTTTCATATATCTGTCAATTGTTATCCAAAAAAATCCGGCGACAAATATACTACTGTTCCGTGAATAAAACAACAGATATCCGGGTGTAGGGTACATTTCAAATTCGCTCCGCGTCCCTTCGGTTGCCGAAACAGAGAATTTGCTGCACAAGGCAAAAAACCTGATTCCCGTCAGACAGCTGTGGGTGAATCCCGACTGCGGCCTGAAAACCCGGAATCGGGAGGAAACCGTTCAGGCGCTCTTTTTGTAGAACTTTGTCCGGTATCTCGGAGATTTTTCGTACGTTTGCACGTTTCTCAATAGAGTCAAATGGAAAAGATAAAGACAGGTATAGCTTCTTACGGTCTCTCGGGGCAGGTGTTTCATGCGCCGTTCGTCCATACGCATCCGCAGTTTGAACTTGCGGCCATTGCCGAACGGAGTAAAGATCTTGCGCGTGCACGTTATCCGCAGGCGCGTGTCGTCCGCCGTTACGACGAACTGCTGGCAATGGACGATCTGGAACTGATTGTGGTCAATACGCCCGATTCCACGCATTACGAATATGCCCGCATGGCTCTGGAGGCCGGAAAACATGTGATTGTGGAAAAGCCTTTTACCAATACGGTGGCGGAAGGCGAGCGTCTGATAGCCCTGGCCGAGAGGCAGGGACGCATGTTGTGTGTGTATCAAAACCGACGCTGGGATGCCGATTACCTGACCGTAAAGGAAATCCTGGAAAAAGGACTTGTCGGGCAGGCCGTCGAGTTTGAATCCACGTTTGCCCGCTACCGGAACTGCATCCTGCCCGGTACATGGAAAGAGCGGGAAGGAGGCATGACATACAGTCTTGGTTCGCATCTGATCGACCAGAGCGTGGCGCTCTTCGGCCTGCCCGAAGCCGTCTTTGCCGACATCGCGATTCTCCGCAGGGGAGGAGTGGTGGACGATTATTTCATCCTGCACCTGCTTCGTTCGTCAGGCGCTCCGGAGGTGCGCATCACACTGAAAGCCGGCTATCTGATGTGCGAACCCGAACCGCGGTTCGTCCTTCACGGTACGGAAGGCTCTTATGTGAAGTACGGCGTGGACAGACAGGAAGCGCTGCTCAAAAACGGCGTCGTACCGGATACGCCCGACTGGGGTGTGGAAGACGAAACGGAATGGGGATGGCTGCATACCGCAACGGACGGTCGGCACAAATATCCCAGTCAACGGGGTCATTACGGCGAATTTTACGAATCGGTATACCTGCATTTGCGTCGGGGAGCGTCCCTGCCGACGGATGCCCGGAACGTGCTGCCGGTGATCCGGATCATTGAAGCTGCGTTCGAAAGCAGTCGCCGGGGAACGGTTGTCCGCCTGACCGGTATATGATTATGACTGTCATTTAACAAAGTATTAAACAATGAATAAATTCGAACTGTGTTGCATCGGCCATATCACGCTGGATAAGGTGGTCACGCCGAAAAATACCGTCCACATGCCGGGCGGAACATCCTTTTATGTTTCCTGCGCCATCCGTCACCTGAAAGGAATTGACTATTCGCTGGTGACGGCGGTGGGCGCTGCCGAAATGGCCGTAGTCGACGACTTGCGGGCGAGTGGCGTCCGGGTCACGGCTTATCCAAGTGCCCGTTCCGTCTGTTTCGAGAATATCTATGGCGAAAATCAGAACAGCCGCACGCAGCGTGTCCGGGCCAAAGCCGACCCGTTTACGGTCGAGCAGTTGAAAGATACGGAAGCGGACATTTTCCATCTGGGTGCACTGCTGGCTGACGATTTCCCGCTGGAAGTGCTGAAATACCTTGCCGGCAAGGCGCCCGTATCGGTCGATTCGCAGGGATACCTGCGCGAAGTACGGGATATGCGGGTCTATGCCACTGACTGGAAGGAGAAAAAGGAGGCATTGAAATATGTGCATTTCCTGAAGGCGAACGAATACGAAATGGCCGTACTGACCGGCTATACCGATGTTTCTTCGGCTGCCGGGCAACTGGCCGGCTGGGGCGTCAGGGAGGTGTTGATTACCCTGGGCGATATGGGTTCGATCCTCTATGACGGAAACGTTTTTTACCGGATTCCGGCCTACCGGCCGCGCGAAATCGTGGACGCCACCGGATGCGGCGACACCTACATGGCTGGCTACCTGTATCAGCGCGCCAAAGGCACCGGTATGGAAGAAGCCGGCCATTTTGCCGCCGCGCTGTCGACATTGAAGATTGAGCGTTCCGGCCCTGCACAGGCCTCCCGCGAAGACGTCGTCCACTGCATGAAAACCCGTGAACAGCGAATGCCGGAGTGGTGACAAAGATTCAATGATTTTCGGGTTGTTTCTGAAGAATATTTCCGTACCTTTGTGGAATTAAAATTTTAACTGTATTAATGTATAGATAGACAGAAATGAAAAATGATTTACAAACCAAGTTGAACCGGCGAAGTTTCTTTAAAAACTCCGCGGCGGGCGTGATTGGAAGCGTATCCGTACCGGCCTTTCTGGGCAGTTGTTCTGGCGCCTCATCCAAAGAAAAGACATTGAAAGAAGTGACGGTTCCCGATGTTCTTCCGGCCGCGCCGGACGGTGTGGCGCTCAAGGCCGGGCTGGTCGGGTGCGGCGGTCGCGGAACGGGCGCCGCGTGCGATTTCCTGAATGCCGGAAACGGACTGCAAATAACCGCTCTTGGCGACGTTTTTAAAGACAAATTGGACGCCTGCCGCAAGACATTGAAAGAAAAGGGGCAGCACATTGCAGACGAAAACTGTTTTCTCGGATTCGATGCCTACCGGAAGGTCATTGATTCCGGCGTCGACGTCGTGCTGCTGTGTACGCCGCCGGTGTTTCGACCGCTCCATTTCGAATATGCCATCGAGCAAAACAAACACTGTTTTATTGAAAAGCCCTGTGCGGTCGACCCCACAGGCGCCAAACAAATGATGGTAGCGGGAAAACGCGCCGAACAGCAAAACCTTTCGGTCATCAGCGGTACCATCCGCCGTTCCCAGAAAGACTGTATCGAGACCTACCGGCGCGTGGCCGGCGGCGCCATCGGCGAAATCGTCTCCGCACACGTGTCGCGCATGGGCGGCGCCCTGTGGTATGTTCAGCGGCGTCCCGAGTGGAGCGATATGGAATACATGTTGCGTAACTGGGTGAATTTCTGCTGGACGTCGGGCGACCATATCGTCGAACAGTTCATTCACGAGATTGACCAGATGTCATGGTTCACGGGCGACCGGCGTCCGGTCAGGGCTGAAGCCACCGGCGGACGGCAGCGCAGGGTGAACGGCGACATGTACGACCATTTCAGCGTCGAATATCTCTATGAAAACGGCCACCGGGCGCACTGTACCACGCGACAGATCGGCGGATGCGACACCCAGACCATCATCATGGTCTACGGCACCGAAGGATATACCAATTGCTACGATACCATCTACCACCTTGACGGAACCGTCGCCTGGAAGTATCCGCATCCGAAACCCGAAGACGCCGACCAGTCTATGGCCGTGCCCGACCCGTTCGTGCAGGAACACATCCGTCTGGTTACCGCCATACGTGCCGGTCAGCCGGTGAACGACGTCGAAAAACATGTCCAGTCGACCGTGATGGCCATGATGGGGCGCGAATCGGCGTATACCGGCAAGTTTGTTACCTGGGACCAAATCATGGCCTCGACCGTGAAACTGGGACCGGAGACGTATCAGTTCGGACCTGTGCCGGACATCAAGGAAGCAATACCCGTAGCAGGTGTAGCACAATAAATGGCTCATATTTAAAATTTAAAAATCATGCAAAGACGTAAATTCATTAAGAATACGTTACTGGCG
>JAISWC010000267.1 GCA_031271245.1 Tannerella sp.
GACCTGACGGACATGCTGATCACCATCACGCGGGCGCCCCACCGCCTCACTTTCGCGCCCGAATATGCGGGCCGGAAACTCTACGCCATCGGCGCATGGGTCGGCACCACCGGCGAGCAGGGACCGTGGGGACCCTTCGTGGAAGTGATTCTTTCGTAGGCTGAAAATTAAAAATGATTCAATGCAGAGACGTCTCACTGCATTGAATCATTATGCTTTTCCGCATGGTAAAAGATGTTATGGGATTATGGCGCATATTTCATTTTTCCTCTTGCCCTGTCTCCCGTCCAGGGACATCCCGTCAGACAATCATGCAATGATTCCCGGAAAAAAATAATTCTTTCTTTATTCATTCAAAAAAACGCCCTTATCGCGTAAAGGATGATTGAACGGCGCAAATTTCTGAAATGTTTTGAATATCTCCATCCTTTTTTATTATGTTATACAACATGTTTTTGGAATTTATGCGGGTAGCGGGGAGTTAGTCGCTGGCTGTTAGTAAAGTGGCTGTTTGGGGATGCGAAAGAAATAACGTATAATCACGAACACGTCCCGTCACGGACGAAATGCCTGTAGAAACAGACGTTTCGTCCGTGACGGGACGTGTTGCCGTTGCTGTGTTTTCCTGCTCTCTACCGGCATTCCATCCCTGACGGGACTTCTGCCTGCTGTCGAGCCATTTTTTGAGGAAGATTAAAATTCATCAATACCCGCCACTCTCACAACCTCAATTTCGTAGGCCATGGTCGAATTGACCGGAAACAAACCAGACTCGATAAATGCGGGAATCGCCGTGCTGCTGAGGTAACTGGGTTGATAGTAACAAAGCGTGTAAGGCACCCAGATCTCCCATTTGTCGCCTTCGACCATATATTGCAGCGCCAGTCGCCACCCTTCCATCAGTCCGGTGCTGTTGACCGAGACTGTCACCGGACTGCCGTCGTCGAAAAGTTGCCGTTCGACCACCGTCCCCGGAGCGATGGCTTTGGCCGGGTCAGCGGCGACATACCAGGCTTTGTAATATATTTGCGCGCGACTGGTGTAATAAATCGGCTTGACGCCTTCGCCTTTTTGGAGTACCCTGTAATAAATACTTCCGTTATTGCCGAGCGAGGGGAGTTCCACATATTCGGGATTGCCTGCAATGGCCTTGAATGCCTGTTCATTGGCTAATTTCCATGCCTCTTCCGCGGTGTTGTCATCTTCCTTGCAGGATGCTGCAAGGATGGCCGCCAGCAATATCCACGCGAGAGCGCTCGCTTTTATTCCTTTTCCGTAAACGGAGGTTGCCACTGTTGATAAAGTTTTCATTTTGTATGCTTGTTTTGTTATCGTTCTAATGCTGTTTTAGTACAATTTGTACAGTAAATTCCGCATGTTTACTTTTTCGGCGATGATGCCGTGCAGCCGGTCGACGGGTACGCGCTCCTGCAGCATGGTGTCGCGGTAGCGGATGGTGACGCAACGGTCGACCGGCGTGTCGTGATCGACGGTGATGCAGTAGGGCGTGCCGATAGCGTCCTGCCGGCGGTAGCGTTTGCCGATGGAGTCTTTTTCATCATACTGACAGCGGAAGTCGAAACGCAGCAGATGAAGAATCTCCAGCGCTTTTTCCGGCAGCCCGTCCTTGCGTACAAGGGGCAGGACGGCGAGCTTGACGGGAGCCAGGGCGGGCGGCAGCTTCAACAGGACGCGCGAGTCGCCGTGGTCGAGCGTTTCCTCGCAGTACGTGCCGGCCAGGATGCTGAGGAACATGCGGTCTACGCCTATCGAGGTTTCGATGACGCAGGGTGTATAGCTCCGGTTCAGTTCCGGGTCGAAGTACTGAATCTTTTTCCCGGAATATTTTTCGTGCTGACTGAGATCGAAGTCGGTACGGCTGTGTATGCCTTCCACTTCCTTGAATCCGAAGGGCATTTCAAATTCGATGTCCGTGGCGGCATTGGCGTAATGTGCCAGTTTGTCGTGGTCGTGGAAACGGTATCGGGCGTCGCCAAGCCCGAGGGCGCGGTGCCATTTCATGCGGAGGTCTTTCCAGCGGGCAAACCAGTCGAGTTCGTCGCCGGGACGGACAAAGAACTGCATTTCCATTTGCTCAAATTCGCGCATGCGGAAGATGAACTGGCGTGCGACGATTTCGTTGCGGAAGGCTTTTCCGATTTGTGCAATGCCGAAGGGGAGTTTCATCCGGCCGGTTTTCTGGACGTTGAGGAAGTTGACGAAGATGCCTTGCGCCGTTTCGGGACGCAGGTAAACTTTCATGGCGCCGTCGGCCGTCGACCCCATTTCGGTGGAAAACATCAGGTTGAATTGCCTGACTTCCGTCCAGTTGCGTGTGCCGGAGACGGGACAGACGATTTCGCAGTCGACAATCAACTGGCGGAGCGCCTCGAAATCGGAACCGTTGAGCGCTTTTGCAAAACGGCTGTGTATCTCGTCACGCTTCGCCTGATATTCAAGTACGCGCGCATTCGTCGCGCGGAACTGGGATTCGTCGAACGCATCGCCAAACCGTCTGGCGGCTTTCTCGATTTCCCTGCTGATTTTTTCGTCTATTTTGGCCAGATGGTCTTCCACCAGTACGTCGGCGCGGTAGCGTTTTTTGCTGTCGCGGTTGTCGATGAGCGGGTCGTTGAAAGCGTCGACATGTCCGGATGCTTTCCAGATGGTGGGGTGCATGAATATCGCGGAGTCGATGCCGACGATGTTTTCGTGCAGCAGCGTCATGCTGTCCCACCAGTATTTTTTGATGTTATTTTTCAGTTCCACACCGTTTTGACCGTAATCATACACGGCGCCAAGCCCGTCGTAAATTTCGGAGGAAGGAAAAACATATCCGTACTCTTTGCTGTGAGAAATCAATTTTTTAAATACATCTTCTTGTGCCATAAGCCCTTTTACTTTTTGAAGGGTACAAAGTAAATGAATTTTCGCGAGACGCGGGATGTTTTAGGGTTTATTAAATTTTCTCCGGCACGTCGGCGCCACCGTTTACTGTCCGCCGGCAGAGGAGGGCGTATGTTCCGTTTCTCCGTTACCGGCCAGTTTACTGTCAATGTAACGTATTTTTTTCGCTGATTTCTCTTTTTCCCGCCGCATGAACTCAATGTCCTTGAGCACAACGGCCAAATCATACGTGGCGCGGATGGCCTTTCTGTCATTTTCGCCGAGATACAGTGAAAACGCAGTCCCTCCGGTATATTCTGCCCTGATGCGCGCCTTTTCGGCGGAAGCGTAGACGAAATGGATGGCTGAAAGGCCATTTTCGCCTTTGTAGGTGACTGCTTCGGTGACATTTCCTTCGTCCTTGAAGCGGTAATTCATGCCTCCGTCATGGGGAATGGAGGCCGTTTCGGCATAAGTGCCGTCGGGCAGACTCAGTTTCAAGCCGGTATGATTGAGCGGCCGTTTGCCGAAATAGACGCTGGCGAGATAGATTTCACCTTTTTCGTCCACGCCGCAACGGATGTAACTGCGTTCGACATTCCGCTCGATGATTTGCTGTTTCCAGACGTAGTTTCCAATCTCTTCATAGACGGAATCCTTCTCGAAAACAAATCCCTTTTTCAGTTTTTCGGCCTCCTCCATGCGCACCGGCATCAAACTGTCGCAGAAAGCAATGTTGCGTTCACTTTCACCGCGTTCGACCTGCCGCATCAGCACAAGCGCCTCTTTCAAAACTTCCAGTTCACGCGGATACCTCATACGAAGCGTGTCAATCGCGTTTTTGGAGGCGCCGAACTGTTTGTTTTCGTACAAGATCCGGGCCTGTTGCAGTTGTTCGCGAGCT
>JAISWC010000296.1 GCA_031271245.1 Tannerella sp.
GAGCAAGCAGCCGTTGCCGCGCCGGAAGCGGAAATCAAAAAGACAGAGGATGATGTGGAGACTATCGTATCAGACGCTGTAGAAGTCGAAGAACCGGAAACGAACGAAGTTACCGCCGCAACCGAAACGCCGGCAGACGCAGAAAAAAAGGAAGACGCAGAGTAAGACTTCTGTAAGTTGTAAATATTTCGTTTTAAAAAAGCAACTGTCTCCGAAGGAGAGGGTTGCTTTTTTCTATTTTGCGCATTGGGATGCCCTTTCCTGTTTTTCCTGACTTTTCCTGTTTTGCGCACCCCAAAAAACCTGAAAAATTTACCATTAACAATCAGTTAGTTGCGGCACAAAAAAGTCAAAAATGGGTGTCCCATGCGAGCCGTATATTTTCCACCTGTTTGTACGCCGGAAAACCAACAAATCGGGTACTGTCGCGGAAAAAGCAGAGAAAACAACTGCCACCAAAACAAAACTTCTTAACTTTGTCATACTTCAAAATGTTATTAAATTCATTCTATTCATTGCCATAAAAAAAGGCTCCCCGAATGTTTCCGGACAGCCTTCTATACACTATCATTTTCAGTTTTTGTCATGTACATGAAATGCACGCTGTCCGGCTGCTCCGGCAGTCACACATACCCGTCATACACATATATAGTAACTATTCATCATCCTGATTTTGTTCTGCAAAGATAGAAGAAATTGAAAGATGGCTGCAATACCGTATTCAGGGTATATTTATACTGCGCACGGTATGGTTTGTGCATTGTCTATAGAGTAGTTTCACATGTCATCCCTGACGGGATTTTTGGGAATGGATGATGTTCCTTTTTAGCGGATTCACGCGCTTTTTCTTTATTTGCGCTTGCGAAACCAGTCAAATCCGCGGGGTTTGGCACGAGCAGGTTCCGGAACGGATGCTGACCCGGATGCGGATTCAAGTACAGATGCAGATTCAACATCGGGCAGTTCTTCATGCTTAATCCCGTTTTCTTCCGCATACCGCCACGCTACACTGTTGTTCCGACAATGAATGGTCAGGCTATTACAGCCTTGAAAAACATTTTTGCCCATTTCAACAACGCTCTCCGGAATAGTGATACTGATCAATGATCTACATCCCCAAAAAGCCCAATTGCCAATGGTAGTAACCCAACAAGTGTGAAGTATCTGGTTGTCGGAGGATATGCGGTAGCGCTTCACGGCCATCCCCGATACACGAAAGATAGGGATATCTGGATTTCTGCCGATACTGAAAACGCCGAAAACCTTCTCCGTGCATTGAAAGATTTCGGTTTTTCTTTTCCCAACCTGAATGTGGATGATTTTACAGCGCCCGACGCCCTCTTTAAAGGAATTTCTACAGCGTCATTTGCGAAAGCGAAGCCTGAAGCAATCCGGGCTTTTTTCTTAACTTGATGACATTGGACTGTCGCCATCGCCAACGCTGTTCTGCTCCCTCTTGACATTGATTTCTCAATGCCTTACTATCATTTTTAAGGTCTGCGTTTCCCGGCTATTGGATACGTTCAACAGGTAGATGCCGGCCTGCAAACGGCCCGTATTGACGGTTTCGATTTCGCCGGACGCCCGGCGGCTCATGTATTGCTTTCCGTTCAAGTCATACAGGCTGATCGTGTCGTCCGCTCCCAACCCGACAAGCGTACATTCGCTGCCTGCCGGATTCGGGTACAGTTTTAAGACCTTACTATTGAGCGCTACTGTTTCGTTGCTGACGAAATAGGGATTGGCATTGAGCTGCGCAAACGCCAGCCAGGCCGTACTTGCCAGCGAAATGCGGTGGTCGTAGACCCAGGGAATGGCTTTTATTCCGCCGTCTTCGGTTGCAATCATACTTTCGAATCCGGTGGTCAGTCCGTCAATACTTGCCGAACAGATACTGCCGTCGTCTTCCGCCGCATCGTTGAGGTAGCGCATCAGCCGTTCGTATTCGGCGGTTTTTCCCAACACCGCCGCAGCTACGGCAAGCTGTGCCGTTCCTTCATTCCAACATCCGTCGAGGTCCTGATTGTAGTCCACGCCTTCACCCACCTTGAATGTCCGTTCGATGAACGCATATACGTCTTCCGGATCCCAGCGACCGTCAGCTTCGCGGTCGCCGGTCAGCGTCAGGATGGCCCACGTGTTCGTGTCAAGTGGCTTGTTGTCGCGATTGAGGGTGATGCCGTCTGTGCTCGTGCCGGTATAGAGACATCCGTCTTCGTACATCGCCAGGACAAAGTCGCGCGCTTCCCGGGCTGCCGCCAGATACTTTTCGGCATCCTGCGGTTTTGTCTCTTTCCATATCTGATACAGATGCATGAAGGCCGATATCAGGTCAATGTTATGTTCGGTGCTCTTGTAGGTCAGTTTTTCCGTCTGGCCTTCCCAGCCTTCCTCGCCGCCCGTGAAGCCGCCCAGCGGGTCGTTCGTACTGTAATTTTTCAGGATGTAGTCGGCCATGCTCACCGCCGCACTCAGGTATTCAGGCGTCTCCGTTTCGTCGTAGACTGTCAGCAGCGCTTCGATGGCCCACGCCATTACACCGGCATTGATGGATACCGCATAACGGTCTTCGTACCATACGGCGGCCTCCGTGTTGTAAAAACCCGGCAACATGGCAAATTCGCCTCCCCGCGGGGAGTGCCATCCGGGAAACGAGACGGGCGATCCGTTTGCGTACGCATTACGAAGCGGTCCCGGCTCGTAATAGCGGTCATGCACTACGCAATACGCCAGCGCATCGGCTATTTGCCGGGCATACGCGAGGTGACCACTCTTTACCATCGTAATGGCCAGCAGGGCATTGTCGTAGGTGTAGGCAAAGTTGTTTGTGAACGACCGCTCGTCGCTCACGGGGAGAATACCGTAGGAACGCAGGAACAGGGGGTCATGACGTTCCGTATCAAAGTGGTAGAAGATGTCGTCCAGGTCGAACTCCAGCGTTTGTAAGCCCGTATTCTCCGTCTGCGAAGTAACCCACGCAAAGCCGCAACCGATTCTCGACAAATCGGCCCGCCGCAGGTCGATGCTATATTCCTTCCATTCGGAGGAGAGGGTAATGAAACCGTCTCCTCCGGTCAGGAAAATCTGGTCGGAATCATGATACCGTTCCGTCGTACCACCCAGTCCGCCCATGTAGAACTTGATGCGTTCCCGGCCTGTCTTGCCGCGCGCCTTGAAGGTCAGTTTCACGGCGCCCTGCAAATCGAAGCCGGTGTTGTTTTGGCCGAAATCCAGTTCAGGTATGATTGAGTCACCGGGCAGCCGGCCGGTAATAAACATAAATCCGTTCCAGTCCAGTACATTAAGCGGCCAGGTAACGTGTATGCAGGTGACGCCGTACGGCGACGGCGCCGCTTCGTTCATCACCGGATGAACGCCCTTCGGGTTATGTACCGCCCGCTGCGTATAGAGCGTACTTCCGTCGCCGAAATCGCGATACACTACCCGTACTTTGTTTTCTTCACGTATTTCCTTCAGCAGGTAATTGATAGCGGGCGAATCGCTCGCCACTTCTTCACCTGTACTTTCCGGGACACTGCTCGCACTCTTTGGAATGCAGTTGCCGGATAACGTCACAACCATTGCGAAAATCATTCCGATACATTTTGTTTTCATTGTCTATGCCGTATTATGAAATTAATGATATTTCCTGTTTTTTATCCCCCCCTGCTCGGCAAAGGCTCTGTCTTCGTCGGGCTAAAAGCATGTTTCCGGACATGCTGCAAAGCGGCGTTTGGTCAATAAAATGCTTTCATTTGCGCCCCCGCTTTTCGCAGAGAC
>JAISWC010000027.1 GCA_031271245.1 Tannerella sp.
ATCCGAACTGGTATACTGGAAATCGAAAGACGGTTTCGACCTGGAGGGGATTCTCTACAAGCCCGAGGATTTCGATTCCACGAAAACCTATCCGCTACTGATTTATTTCTACGAAAGACATGCGGATGAATTATACCGCTATTTCGCTCCGGGGCCAAGCCGTTCCGTCATCAACATTTCCTTTTATTGCAGTCGCGGCTACCTGGTCTTCACGCCCAACATCCACTACGTCGACGGACACCCGGGACAAAGTGCCTACAATTCCATTGTGGCGGGAGCGGAGATGCTTTGCAGCTATCCGTGGGTGGACAGGCAGCATATCGGCATACAGGGACAGAGCTGGGGTGGCTACCAGGTGGCATACCTGATTACGCAGACCTCCATGTTTGCAGCGGCAAGCGCCGGAGCGCCGGTGGCTAATATGACCAGCGCCTACGGAGGCATCCGGTGGGGTACGGGAGTGAACCGGCAGATGCAGTACGAACGTCAGCAGAGCCGTATCGGCAAGCATCTGTGGGAAGGACTGGATCTGTATATCGAAAATTCGCCGCTGTTCTTCGCCGACAAAGTGGAAACGCCCTTGCTGATTATGCATAACGACAACGATGGCGCTGTCCCCTGGTACCAGGGCATTGAATACTTCACTGCCCTGCGCCGTCTGGGGAAAACCGTCTGGATGCTCCAGTACAACGGCGAAGAGCATAACCTGACGCAACGCCGGAACATGCGTGACCTGACTATTCGTCTGCAACAGTTTTTCGACCATTACCTGAAAGGCGAACCCATGCCGGTCTGGATGCGCGACGGCGTCCCGGCAATCCAAAAAGGACGAACTTGGGGAATTGAGAATTGAGAATGGAGGAGAATGGAGAATGAATTCATTTTCAATTCTCCATTCTCCATTCTCTTAGACGTTGAAGCGGAAGTGCATGATGTCGCCGTCCTGCACGGTGTAGTCTTTCCCTTCGACGTTCATTTTGCCGGCTTCCCTAACCGCGGCTTCCGAACCGTAATGGATATAGTCTTCGTACTTGATTACTTCGGCGCGGATAAAGCCTTTTTCAAAATCCGTGTGAATCACTCCGGCGCACTGGGGGGCCTTGCTGCCCCTGACGTATGTCCAGGCGCGGACTTCCTGTGGGCCGGCGGTAAGGAAGGTTTCCAGATTCAGCAAACGGTAAGCCGATCTGATGAGCCGGTTCACGCCCGATTCGCTCAATCCGGTTTCGTTCAGGAACATTTCCCGTTCTTCATACGTCTCAAGTTCGGCAATCTCGCTTTCGATGCGGGCGGCTATGACCAGCATTTCGGCCTGTTCCGCCCGGATGGAGTCCTGCACCTGTTCCACGTATGCATTCCCGTGAACGACGCTGGCTTCGTCCACGTTGCAGACGTACAGTACCGGCTTGTTCGTCAGTAAAAACAGTTCACGGGCGATCTTCTGCTCGTCGCGGATATCGAACGTGACCGTACGCGCATTCAGCCCCTGTTCCAGTGCGGTTTTGTATCTGGACAGGACGTCGTATGCCAGTTTGGCCTGCCGGTCACCGCCGGTCACCGCCTGTTTCTGTACCCTGGCGATACGTGCGTCGACGGTCTCAAGGTCTTTGATCTGCAACTCCGTGTCGATGATTTCCCTGTCGCGCACGGGATGGACGCTGCCGTCTATGTGCACGATGTTGTCGTCGTCGAAACAGCGCAGCACGTGAATGATAGCGTCCGTTTCACGGATATGGGCCAGGAATTTGTTCCCCAGTCCTTCGCCTTTGCTGGCTCCCTTTACCAGCCCGGCAATATCGACGATTTCAACGGTCGTCGGGACGATTTTCTGCGGATGTACCAGTTCGGCCAGCCTGTTCAGACGCTCGTCGGGCACGGTGATGACGCCAACATTGGGTTCGATGGTGCAAAAGGGAAAATTGGCCGACTGTGCCTTTGCATTCGACAGACAGTTAAATAAGGTGGATTTTCCTACATTCGGAAGACCCACAATGCCACATTGTAAAGCCATACTGTTTTGATTTTTTTATTCTCCAATTCCTGTAATGATTTCTCATTTCATTTTGCGACAGCGGTTTCCGACTATTTTTCCCATGTATAAATAGCCGCGTCGCCCGGGTCAATTTCTATCGTGTTGGCATACGTGTTAGCCGGAATGAGAGTCCCGTCCTTTTGGATTTTCTTCACAAGGTCATCGACAATCAGTGTCAGTTTCATCGGGTTTTGATAGTCGCGATTGACGACGACAAGAAAATGACTGTTACCCTTTTCGAGCAGCGAGACCACAGCGCCTTCACCCTCCGTATGCAGCAGTTTGATAGGCGGCATTGCCGGCGGATTTTCTTCTTGCAATCGAGCAGTCACCCATGGCGAAGGAGTAAACTTGCCCGTATGCCACACTCCGACCACTTTCGAATTGAGGAATACGCCCGACAGCGCTTTGATTTCGTGATTGACAAGTTTGACGCGGTCATACACTTCGGTACGTTTGCCATACGACACCGGCGAATGGTGATAATCCTCATATCCTGCGCCGCTATATACAAAATATTGAAGCGCCTGCGCCCCGTAAGCCAGATTGCTGTACATCTGCAAGCGCAGTTCGCCAACGGTCGGCACCGGATAAATGCGATGCGCCACCGAAAGAACATACGCCCAGAACGGAAGACCGTGTTTTTGCGAAACTTTACGGATGTCTTCAAGATTGGCATACCACTGTTCTCTCAACCGGCTCACTCCTTTTTCTTCGATCACCGGATAATGGTCGAAAGAAAGGAAGGTTACCGGCACTTCCCTGACAAAGGTTTCGAGATATTCGCTATACGACGGAGTTCCGTACAGTTCCTTGTTGTCAATGCCCAGTTGGTGAAAAGTAGCATAGTTGGGCAGGAGGTTGATGTAACAGAAATGTTTCGAATCAATAGCCTGTATTTTCCCGACCCATTCGCTTAACGCCTTAAATTCTCCCGCAGGAGGTTCGTCGGCGAGGATATATCCGGCAAGGGCGGGGTGATTCATCACACTTTTCACTGCCTTTTCGGTGTCGGTTTTCAGTTCATTGCTGCTCAGAAAAAGTTTCACGCCGGCTTTGTGTGCATTGTCCAGGGCTTTCGGAGCGTCGGCGATACTTGTCCCCGCCCAGCAAATGTCGATACCGGCTTCTTTGAGTTCACGATATCGTTCAACCGTTCCATCCGGCACTCCACCATAGGTGATAATGGGTATTTCACCGTCTTTTTTCAGTTTTTCCTGCGAAAAACCATTCAAACTTACGCATGCAAACAACATGGCAAGCATCCAATAATTCAATGATTTTATCATTCTAAAAATAGATTATTAACGTTTTGTGTTGTACTCGGAGCGGGACTTGAACCCGCACAACCGCGATGGTCACAAGATTTTAAGTCTTGCGTGTCTACCGATTCCACCATCCGAGCAACATTTGGCATAGTTACCCATTCCTTTTCCTCATTTCGGGGGGCAAAACTAAGCATCATTTTTGAAACAGACAAATATTTGTTTCATTTATTTGTTTGCAAACCCAGTGTCGACAGGTAACTTTTGAACCCTTCGAAGTCTTTTCCCAGCGGGACACTTTGTTTTTTCCCCTGCATGAATGCCCGCAGTTTCTGCGGAATTTCGACCGGGATACCCGTGATGCGGTCGACCGTCTCTTTGAATTTGGCCGGATGAGCCGTTTCCAGAAACAGTCCTGTTTCACCCGGTTGCAATCCGCGGTCGACCAGCGCCTGATAGCCGCAGGCGCCATGCGGATCGAGCAGGTAACGGTGCGTGTGACAGACTTCGCGCACGGTGGCGGCAATCTGCTCGTCCGTGTAACGGCAACCCGAGATGTGTTGCCTGACGACGGCATGGTCATGGCCGTACAAATCCAGTATCCGGGCGAAGTTGCTCGGATGGCCGACATCCATGGCGCTGGCCAAGGTCTCCACGGAAGGACGCGGCGTATAAAGACCCGTTTGCAGGTATTCCAGAAAAACATCGTTGCGGTTGTTAGCCGCGATGAAATGCCGGACAGGCAATCCCATCCGTTGGGCGAACAGCCCGGCGGTGAGGTTGCCGAAATTGCCGCTGGGCACGCAGACGGTCAGGTTTCCGGCGCGTCCCAGCCTGTCCAATTGCGCCCAGGCATGGAAATAGTAGAATGACTGCGGCAGAAAACGGGCTACATTGATGGAATTGGCCGACGTCAACTGCATGTGGCGGTTCAGGTCATCGTCGGCAAAGGCGGCTTTCACCAGCGCCTGACAGTCGTCGAACGTGCCGTCGATTTCGAGCGCGGTGATGTTTTGTCCCAGCGTGGTGAATTGACATTCCTGAATCGGACTGACTTTTCCCGCGGGATAGAGTACGAAGACACGGATGTGGGGTATACCCAGGAAACCGTTGGCTACCGCGCTACCTGTGTCGCCGGAGGTTGCGACCAGTACGTTCACTTCGCGGTCGATGCCTCTCCTGCGGATAAAATAGCCCAGCATCCGAGCCATGAAACGGGCGCCGACATCCTTGAAAGCGAGTGTCGGGCCGTGAAAGAGTTCGAGGCTGTAGACGGAGTCGCTCACCGGCACGACCGGCGTATCGAACGACAGCGCATCCTGCACAATCGCCGTCAGGGCGTCGCGTTCCATGTCTTCCCCGAAAAAGGCCTGCGCCACCAGATCGGCTATTTCATGAAAGGATTTGTCTTTCAGTGACCGGATGACGGCAGGGTCCAGCGCCGGAATCCGTTCGGGCATGTAAAGGCCTCTGTCGCCGGCCAGTCCCCCGATCACGGCTTCTTCCAGGCTCGCCGGTGATGCCTGCCCGTTTGTACTGTAATACTTCATATTGATTCAAATTCAATGATTACCGGTAAATTCCCGTATAAACAAATCGCCTGTCAGCAGGCCGTATTTTCCCGGCAGGACAGAAAACTCGTCATAACGTTCCACGGCATCCGGCGCCTGTCCGGGCGCACAGATCAGGAACGGGACAGGGTCTTTTGTGTGTGTCCGCAGGGCGCAGGGCGTAGGATGGTCGGGCAGGACGGCTATCGCCACCGGCTCGTCCCACTGCCGGACAGCCTCGCAGACGGGGGTGATCAGGCGCCGGTCGAGGTCTTCGATGGTACGTACCTTCAACTGTACGTCGCCTTCGTGACCGGCTTCGTCGCTGGCCTCGACGTGAACGTACACGAAATCGTGCGTCCGCAACGCTTCCACGGCCGCCTGCGCCTTGCCCTCGTAATTCGTATTGTACAGACCGGTTGCGCCCTCCACCGGCACTACGTCCATACCGGCATATACGCCGATGCCGTGGATCAGGTCGACCGCCGAGATGACTGCGCTCTTTGGGATGCCGTACAGTTCTTTCAGCGTCCGCATGGTCGGGCGATAGCCGGGCGACCAGAACCAGAGGCTGTTGGCCGGGTCTTTCCCGGCTGCCGTCCGCCTTTGGTTGATCGGATGAGCCGGCAGCAGTTCCTGCGATTTCAGGATCAGGCGATTCAGCAGGGCAGCCGTTTCTTCGGCGGCAGCGTCGGTCGCCTTAACCAGTGCCGGATGGAACGGCTGCATCGGGATGTCGTGCGGCGGCATACAGTCCAGCCGTTTATCGCCTCCCTGCATGACCAGCAGATGACGGTACGACACGCCCGCATGAAAGCGGATGCGCCCGTCGCCAAGCGTCCCGTTCAGGAAGGCGATCAACTCGCGGGCTTCTTCGCTGGAGATGTGTCCGGCCGAATGGTTCTTGAGTAGGTCGCCTTCTACACAGACCAGATTGCAGCGCATCGCCAGTTCGCCCGGATGCAGTTCGACGTTCATGCTGGCGGCTTCCAGTACACCGCGTCCTTCGTAGATTTCCGCCAGGTTGTAGCCCAGCACGGACAGGTTCGCCACTTCGCTGCCGGGATGGAAACCGTCGGGGACGGTCTGCAACCGTCCCGTGACGCCCTGCCGCGCCAGTTCGTCCATACAGGGTGTGCGGGCATATTGCAGCGGCGTCTTGCCGCCCAGCATGTCGACGGGTTCGTCTGCCATGCCGTCGCCTAAAATCAATATTCTCTTCATACCTGACGACGCATTAGCGGATGTTGGCAATGGAGATGATGTCAGCGAATACGCCGGCGGCCGTCACGTCGTCGCCCGCGCCGTAGCCCTTGATGATCATCGGATAGTCGTTGTAGCGTTCGGTGGAAATCATGATGATGTTGTTGCTTCCTTCCAGTTCGTAGAAGGGATGATGGCGGTCGACTTCCTGCAGGCCGACTTCGCAGACACCCTTGTCCATGCGGGCAACCAGTCGGATACGCTTCCTTTCCGCTTCCACACGCCGGCGCATCTCTTCGAAGCCGGCGTCCAGTTCGTGGATGTTTGCCCAAAAGTCGTCCAGCGTCCCTTCAAAGTATTTTTCGGGGATAAAGAGGTTGAGCTTGATGTCTTCCTGCTCCACCCTGTAACCGGCTTCGCGCGCCAGAATCACCAACTTGCGAATAACGTCCTTGCCGCTCAGGTCGATGCGCGGGTCGGGTTCGGCATAACGCGCTTCCTTGGCCATCCGGATGGCTTTGCTCAGCGGGATGTCGGCGCTCAGCGTGTTGAAGATAAAATTCAGGCTGCCCGACAGTACGGCCTCCAGGCGCAGGATGTGGTCGCCACTGTTGATCAGGTCGTTCATCGTGTTGATGATCGGCAGGCCGGCGCCGACATTCGTCTCGAACAGGTACTTGATGTCGCGCTGGCGGGCGATTTCTTTCAGTTTTAAATAATTGCTGTAGGCGGACGAAGCTGCTACCTTGTTGGCCGCTACGACAGAGATGTTGTTTTTCAGCAGTTCTTCGTAAATGCCGGCAATCTCTTCACTGGCCGTGCAGTCCACGAACACGGAGTTGAAGATGTTCATCTCGAGGATGCCGCTACACAGGTCCCGCGACGAACCGGGTTCGCCGTTGATGTTCAGTTCCCGGATGCAGTGCTCCAGGTTCAGTCCTTCGCGACACAGGAGCCGCTTCTTCGAATTGGCCACGCCGACGACCCGCAGTTTCAGGCTGTTTTGTTCCATCAGCATGGACTGCTGGATGCGGATTTGTTCCAGCAGTTTGCCACCGACCGTTCCCACGCCGGCAATGAAGAGGTTCAGCACTTTATATTCCGACAGGAAAAAGGAATCGTGGATAGAGTTCAGCGCTTTCCGCAGATAGGTGCGTTTGATGACGAAAGAAATGTTGGTTTCCGATGCGCCCTGTGCGCAGGCAATCACGCTGATGCCCGCGCGTCCCAGCGTGCCGAACAGTTTGCCGGCGATGCCGGGCGTGCGTTTCATGTTTTCGCCCACGATGGCCACGGTCGCCAGGTCGCGTTCGGCCTCGACGTCGTTGATTTCGCCCAGCGAACGTTC
>JAISWC010000102.1 GCA_031271245.1 Tannerella sp.
AAAGCCGCCAAGTCTGTCGAGCAGCAGTTAGTTCAGCGGATGATGCAACTGGGCATGACCAACACCCGCTTCCGGATTGAGTTTACCGCCAAACCGCAGCCGGCCGCAGACGGAATGGACGAAATCGCCTTTCTGTTCTCGGCCAACAGGAACGAGCCGCTGAAGCCCGTCGCGCAGACGGCCTCCGGCGGTGAAATCTCCCGCCTGATGCTCTGCGTAAAGGCGATGATTGCCGGATTTGCCGCCCTGCCGGCGATTATCTTTGACGAAATCGATACGGGAACATCCGGCGACATTGCCGACCGGATGGCGCGTATCATGCAGGAACTGGCACGAAACATGCAGGTGATTGCCATCACGCACCTTCCCCAGATCGCCGCCAAAGGCAGGGCGCACTATTTCGTCTACAAGGAAGACACGGACGAACGCACCTATACCCGTATCCGCCGGTTGGACGGCGCGGAACGGGTGCATGAAATCGCCCGCATGTTGAGCGGCGCCACGCTGACGGACGCCTCCGTAGCGAACGCGAAAGAGTTGCTGAATATATAAGAAGTGCAAAGATGGCATTGTTTTCAAATTGTCGCTACTTGCCGGGGAATACACACTGTACTCTCTTCGGCAAGTATAAATAAAAACGAAATTCTGTTTTATGATAAATATTCACTATCTTTGCATCTCCAAACAGTTATAATTTTATAAGATAAACATATGAAACGATTGAATTTACTATTAGCGTCTGTTTTTATGTTTTGCGTCTGTACAAAAGAAGAAATCAGGGCAGACAACGGACAAAACATGATGGCAGGGATAACGCCGGAAAATTATCCGCGCGTAGACGGTTCAACTTCCACCCAGCCGGTGAATGCGCTGATTGCGTGCAAACTGCTGGGGATTCCTTACAGCTGGCAGCCGGGTATTTTAGAATGGGGTATAAGGCCGGACTGGGACAGGATCCCTTCATCCGAACAGCAGCAGTGGATAAACTTTTTCCGGGAACGTATCCTGGTATCCCAAACGCATGGTGCATTTATGAACCTGATTGACGGAAATGCGGACATTATCCTTACCCACCGGACGATTTCCCCCGACGAGAAAGCACATGCGGAGGAAGTCGGCGTCACGCTTGTCGAAACATCCGTTGCGATGGACGGATTTGTTTTTGTAGTCAACAGTAATAATCCCGTAAAATCATTAACCGTCGATCAGGTACGGGATATCTACACAGGCAGAATAACAAACTGGAGCCGGGTCGGCGGCAATGATGAAATCATCAAGCCTTATGTACGTCCCCGCAATTCGGGCAGTGAGGAAATCATGCGGAGCTTGGTGATGCAGGGGCAGGAAACAGCCGATTTGCCTGAAATCCGGCAAATATCCTCCATGGCAGGAGTTTTCCCGGAAATAAAAAATGAACCGAACAGCATGTGCTATACCTTTAAATACTTCAAGGAGATGCAGGTCAGAGTGTCGGACGAGGATGTGCCCCCAATTGCCATAAACGGCATTTTCCCCGATGAGGCTTCGGTGAGAAACCGTACCTATCCTTTTATAGCGGAAGTACATGTTGCCATCCGTTCGGATCTGGACCGTAATTCAATGGCTTATAAAATGTACGAATGGCTCCGGACGGAAGCAGGCCGTCAGGTTATTGCCGAAAGCGGATATATTCCCCTGGAAACATCAGGGAACGGTATGGAAGTAACAGACGTCACCGATATACGGATTTACCCGAATCCCGTAACGGAAGGTTTTTACGTAACCGGCCTGATACATCCCGCCCAACTGACACTGTTGGATGTCTCCGGTCGTTTAATGTATTCCGGACAGGCCGTAAACAATGAATATATCCATATAAAATCCCTGCCGGAGGGTATGTATATAGCCGTTTTATCCACGGCTAAGGGCAGCAGGCAAATTAAAATTATAAAGAAATAGGGGACGGCATGCCGTTCGAATGAAAAGTAGAAAGATGAAGGACGAGGGGATGATATTCGGGATACGGGCTGTCACGGAAGCCGTACGGAGCGGTAAAGAAATCGACAAATTGCTTGTGAAGAAGGATTTGCAGGGTGATTCGGTCGGAGAACTGCTTGCACTGCTGAAGGAACGCGGCATCCGCATTCAGCGCGTGCCGCCGGAAGGATTGAACCGCATCACGCGAAAAAACCATCAGGGCGTGATTGCATTCCTCTCCGCAGTGACGTATCACCGGCTCGAAGACGTGGTGCCGTCCGTGTTTGAGCAGGGGAAAGACCCGTTTCTGGTACTGCTCGATGGCATCACGGACGTGCGCAACTTCGGTGCGATTGCGCGGACGTGCGAATGTGCCGGGGTAGACGCGATTGTAATTCCGTCGAAGGAAAGCGTCACGGTCAATGCCGACGCCATGAAAACGTCGGCCGGCGCACTGAATCTGCTGCCCGTATGCCGGGAACACTCCATTCGCGAAGCCATCCGCTTCCTCAAAAACAGCGGCGTGAAAGTGGTCGCCGCCAGCGAAAAGGCGGTCGGGAATTATACGGAAACAGCCTACGACCTGCCGGTCGCCATCGTGGTGGGAGCGGAAGACAGGGGCGTCGCGGCAGAAAATCTGCGCCTGTGCGACGAGACGGTCAAAATCCCGCAGTATGGTACGATCGCCTCGCTGAACGTCTCGGTCGCAACCGCCATCCTGACCTACGAAGTCGTCCGGCAAAGGAAATTCAAAGATTATTCGAACATTCCTTGATTATTTGAGAAAAAGCCTCTATTTTTGTTTTCCGAAACAAGAGATAAAGTGAGTATGGCAAAGGAAGAAACAAAACCGAAAGACCCTGTATTTCTGAATCCGCTGACCGATTTCGGATTCAAGAGGATTTTCGGCGACCGGGAACTGATGATCGACTTCCTGAACGAAGTCATCGGGGACGTGCACATTCGGGACGTGAAATACAAGCCCGCCGAACAGCTGGGCGACCGGGACACGGAACGCAAGGCGGTCTTCGACTTGCTGTGCACCAGCGAAAAGGGCGAGTATTTTCTCGTGGAAATGCAGAATGTACGGCAGCGGTACTTTGCCGACCGGGCGCTGTTCTATTCCTCCTACCTGATACGCAATCAGGCGCCCAGGAAGAAGAACTGGGACTTCAAG
>JAISWC010000157.1 GCA_031271245.1 Tannerella sp.
ATTGCCGACGTCAACGGCGACGGTTCGGCGGACATGGTGCTGATGGGACGCTCGAATGAGATTGTAATCCAAGCGAATGGTTTCATCTACGTCGTCTCGGGCAAATACGGCGACCTGGCCCCCGCGCCACATGTCTGGAATCAGTTTCACTATCACCCGATGAAAATCAACGAAAACCTCCAGACACCCTGGCCGGCCAATTTCCATCCACTGAACAGCGACTACCGTTTCTACAAGGATGAAAACGACCCCGAGCCAACGTATATCTACAACAGCAACATCATGCAGGCCGTGATTTCGTCAAGTTTCAAGAGCGCCGGCGGCAAGGAAATCATCAGGCCCATCCTCCTCCTACCCGACGCCAAAATCCTGGACGCCGCCATCCATTCCGCCTCCAATACATTGACGTTTAAACTGACAAACACCGGTAACGCCGCCCTGCGTCCCGTGACGCCGGTCCGGGTCTATCGCGACGGCGCGCCCTTCGACCTGACAAAGACCGTCGACAGCGTTAGTTCGACGGGCGTATATCCGGGCGATACGGTTACGTTTACGTACAGTATCACCCAACTTGCATCGATCTACGATATTGTCGTGGCCGGCACGCTGGTGGACGGTAATCTGGAGACGGGCAGCGCACTGGACTGTAACTGGGCGGACAACCGCGAAACGGTGGCGCAGTTCCTGCTCCGCGAAGACATGGCAACGGCGGCGCAGTTCGGGACAGTCGTTATCGACGTGCTGGCAAACGACCTCCTGACGTCCGCGTGCAACAACGTGCAGCTTACGCCCGACAGGATTACGACGCCCGGCGGCCAGGGGGCGCTGAGCGGGAATTTCGGCTCCTTCGTCCTTATGGAAAACAAACTGCTGTATACGGCGCCGGAGTCGTATCCCGGCGGTGTTGTGACGGCCAGTTACAAATTCGTCTGCGAGGGAGTGGAGCGTTCGGCAAACATACATATTTACATCCTCGAAAATTGCGGAACGAGTTTCGGCGTATGCGCAGGAACGATGCTGACACCCTGCATCAAAAAGATTCCTGATCAGGTCACGTTTGAATGGTACGACGAAAACCTGACATTCATCGGAAAGAACCCTCCGGAGACGGAGAACCTCTACCAGGATGTGACGTATTACGTGAGACCTGTCTTTTCGGGTATTTCGGATTCGCCCTACCGGGTGAAATCTTTCCCGCCGGGTGCAGTCACTTACAGCGTAGTGGCCGCAGACCGCGCCGTGACGACGGCCCGGTGGACGGGACTGGTGGACAGCAATTGGCGCAATCCGGCCAACTGGGTCGAGGTAATGGCCGAAGGCTGGGAACGTCCCTGTTCATGGGCGCCCGACCGTTGCGTGGACGTCATCCTGCCTTCCGATATGCCGCACTATCCGGAACTCTCCGATACCGCCCAGTGTCACAACCTCACGTTCCACAACCGCGCGATGCTCAAGAATCCGCATGTGCTGGTGTATGACAGCGTCCGCGTGGAAATCGGGTTCAGCGCCCTGGAACGCGACCGCTTCGTGATGTGGTCGGCGCCGCTGAAGAGCATGTATTCGGGCGACTATCTGCTGGGCGACGAGACAGGCCGGCTCTATACGGGCGATGTGCGAATGAATTTCTTCCAGCAGGCGCATCCGGCGCCCGGCAGCCTGGCCGCTCTCAACCGGTTCACGGCCACCTTCGGCGAACTGAACGAACCGCTGCCGCTGGGGAGGGCCTTCAACCTGCATGTCATCTCTACCAGCGCGTCGAGAAACAGGATGTGGCAGTTCCCGGCGACGTTCGAAAGCTATACGGCCGAAGATCCGGGACATACGGTCTATTCCACGCCCCGCTCCGGCGGATACCGGCTGATTACAGACAGCGTCAGCCTCACGGCGAATACGTTTGCTCTGCCCGTCGTGCAGGGCAACGGCTCCAATGCCGGCTATGAACTGATTCAGGTCGTGAACCCGTATCTCGCCTGGCTGCGGATGGAAGACTTCCTGACCGGCAACAGCACGACGCTCGCCGACAGCTACCTGACATGGGACGGCCGAATCCGCAGCAGTTTCACGGGTGTGCTCCTCGTCGACACGATTAGCCTCCACAACGGAAACCGCTACCTGATTTCCAGTACGCCCGTCCAGTGGAATACGGCCGGACTGATAGCGCCTCTGCAGTCGTTCTTTGTCCGCAAGCGCACACCGTCAGACCATCTGGCTTCCGTGAAGATGTCGCCGCAGTGGACGGCCACCACTCCGTCAGGTCCCTACCTGCTGGCACACGACGCCACTGCCGAACAGCAGGAAACGGGCGTGCTGCGCATCAAGGCTTCGCAGGGCGACCGGACAAGCCACGCCGTGCTGTACTATTCGCCCGACGCCGTGCCCGGGTATGACGGCAGAGAAGACATATCTTCCCTCTTCTATGACGAAATACCCCTGACGCTCTACTCGCTTACACCCCTCCGGGAACCGCTGCTCATCAACGGAAACGGCCATTTCATCGCTTTACCGACCGGCCTGGGGGTACGTCTGGCGGGTGGCGGCGAAGTGAAATTGGAGTTTTCGGGACTGGAAACGTTCGGTCACAACGTTTACCTGACAGATCGGGAGCGGAATGTGGAAATCAACCTGCAGGAGCATCCGGAATATACCTTTACGGCGCCGGCAGACAACGGCTTCGTGGAAACGGGCGACCGCCTGTCGCTACGGATGGAGTACACGGGCATCGGTCTGGAGAATCGGGATCAGCCCCTGCCGGCGCCTGCCGATGTCTCGCAGTTGGTTGTGACGGGGGAGAATGGCAGCATCTGCGTGCGTTCCCCGGACGGCGTCATCCGGAACATCCAGGTATACCACTCCGGCGGCGCACTGGTCTATCGTGACGCTGCGGAACAGGAAAACGTCTGCATCCCGGCGGAACGCGGACAGACCTACATCGTGCATGTACAAACCGCCCGAACGCAGGAAGTGCGGAAAGTGTGGGTGAAATAACGGAAGTTTGATACGGAAGGCCTTCGGAACGGGAAATCCCGCAGGCCGAAAAAAATAACCGAATCGGAATGATTCGGTTATTTTTTTCTCCAGGCCGGTCTGTTTCAGAATCTTTTTTCCCGGATACGGGCTTTCTTGCCGGTCAGTTTGCGCAGGTAATAAAGTTTGGCTCTGCGAACTTTACCGACCTTGTTCAGTACAATACTCTCGATAAACGGGGAGTCGAGGGGGAAAATCCTTTCTACGCCGACGTTTTCAGACATCTTGCGAACCGTGAAACGCTTCTTGTCGCCATGCCCCGAAATGCGGATGACCACGCCCCGATACTGCTGAATACGTTCCTTGTTTCCCTCGGTGATCCGGTACGAAACCGTCACGGTATCACCGCTCTTGAATGAAGGATATGCCTTTTTAACGGCAAATGCCTCCTCTGCAATTTTGATTAAATCCATTGTTTGATAGCTTTTTAATTATTACACCTTATTGATTGTTGAAACGCAATATGCCGGATCACACATTTCCCGGCAGAGATTACGTAAAGCGGTGCAAAAGTAGAGAATATTTCTCTGACAGCCAAAATACAAGGATATTATTTCCCCGGCCCGACTCAAAAACTATGCTAAAAAAACGGGCGGAGAGAATGTATTCCAGCAAATAAGGTGTACTTTTGTCCTGTTTTGAACAAAATGATGAAGAAGATTCTCTATCCGGCATTCCTGTTTTACGTATGTTGTTTCCGCATGTCTGCGCAGACGGAACCGACCCTTCATGCAGCGGTCAGTCAGGCTGAAATGAATCACTGGGTTGACTCCGTGTTCGATACGATGAGTGAAGACGAACGTATCGGACAGTTGTTTATGGTGATTGCCTACCCGAAATCCGACGCAAAGCATCTGCAGATGCTGGAAGGATACATCCGCCGGGCAAAAATCGGCGGCGTGCTTTTCCAGAAAGGCGATCCCCTGACGCAGGCCGACGTGACAAACCGGCTTCAGAAAGCGGCGCGCATACCGCTGTTCGTCGCACTGGACGGCGAATGGGGCCTGTCGATGCGCCTGAGCGAAACGACCCGTTTCCCTAAAAACATGATGCTCGGAGCGATAGAAGACCTCCGGCTGATTGAGGAATATGCCGGGGAAGTCGGTCGCCAGTGTAACGAAATGGGGATTCATATCAA
Organism: Tannerella sp.; assembly: GCA_031271245.1. GTDB lineage: Bacteria > Bacteroidota > Bacteroidia > Bacteroidales > Tannerellaceae > Tannerella. The sequence continues at coordinate 4,163 of JAISWC010000157.1, forward strand.
TTTTGCGCCGGTGCTCGACGTGAACAGCAATGTGAACAACCCGGTCATCGGGCTGCGCTCGTTCGGCGAAAAGACGGAAGACGTGGCGGCAAGGGGACTGGCTTACGCCCGCGGACTGGAAAGCGCCGGCGTACTTTCCGTGGCCAAACATTTCCCGGGACACGGCGACACTTCGGAAGATTCGCATCATACGCTGCCGTCCGTGCTTCGTCCGGCGGAAGCGCTGGACAGCATCGAGTTGCTGCCGTTCAGGAGGTATATCGAGGCCGGGTTTGCCGGCATCATGACTTCGCACCTGTACGTGCCCGCCCTCGACAGCACGGAGAACCTGGCGACCTCCATGTCCGGCAGGGTGGTCACAGACCTTCTACAGCAAAAGATGGGTTTCCGGGGACTGTGCATCACCGATGCGATGGAAATGAAAGGCGCCGTGACCGGTCGCGCCGAAAGCCGGCCGGTACAGGCGCTGCTGGCGGGCAATGACATCGTGCTGGCGCCCGGCGTGCCCGAAAAGGAACTGGAGGCCGTCGGGAAAGCCATTCAGGACCGTATCCTGACGCGGGAAACCATTCACGCCAAATGCAGGAAAATATTGCAGTACAAATACATCGCCGGATTAAACCGCTACCGTCCGGTCGAATTAAAGGGGCTATACGGAAGACTGAACACGTCCCGCGCTACCTGGCTGGCGGCCAGGCTGAACGCGGAAGCCATCACGGTGTTGAAAAACGACGGCGGTTTGCTTCCCCTGAAGCAGCTGGACAAACGGAAAATGGCCGTGCTTTCCGTCGGCAACGCTCCCGGAGACGTGTTCCCGGAAATGCTGAACGCTTACGCACCGCTCCCCTTCTACCGGATTACGAAGGAGACAAAGGAGGCGGAAATCCGGAAAATCGCCGGGGAACTGGAGGCTTACGACGCGCTTGTCTGCGGGATCTACCCCGGCCGGGGGATGCCGCAGGCCATCAGGCAGTTGGCGGAAAAGAAGCAGACGGTTTACGTGTTTTTTACCCTGCCATACGTTTGCGCGGAATACAGGGCTTTGCTCAATAAAGCCGGGGGCGTCGTGATGGCATACGAAAACACGCGCGACGCACAGAACTATGCCGCACAGGCTGTTTTCGGGGGTATCCCGGCCAGGGGGAAACTGGCCGTCACGGTTCCCGGACTGTTTTCGGCCGGCGACGGCATCGCGACGCCAAAGACGCGCCTGGGCTATCACCGGCCCGAAGAAGTCGGACTGGATGCCGCCCGGCTCGACTCCATCGACCTGACTGTCGGGGAGGGACTGGCAGAACGGGCTTATCCGGGTTGCCAGGTACTGGTAGCCCGAAACGGGATGATTGTCTATCACAAGTCGTTCGGTTATTTCGACTATGAACAGACACAGCAGGTGACGCCGGCATCGGTCTACGATCTGGCATCGGTATCCAAGGCCACGGGCACGCTGCTGGCCGTCATGCAGCTCTATGACAGGAAACTGTGTACGCTGGACGCACCGGTTTCCCTCTACCTTCCGGCCCTGCAAAATTCGGACAAAAGCGACCTGCGGGTCGAGGAACTCCTGTATCATCAGTCGGGACTGCCTTCCATCATTGGCTTTTACATGAATGCGATTGACGGGAACAGTTTCACGGGCAAACTGTTCAGCCGGACAAAGACGCCGGTTTATCCGGTGAGGTACGAATCGCAGACGTATGCGCGGACGGATTTCAAGTTTCTGCCGGACGTGGTTTCGGAGAGCCGGAAAGAAGGCTTTAGCACGGAGGTGGCCGCGGATTTTTTCCTGACCGACTCGTTTCCGGTGATGATCATGAACGATATTCGTGACGCGAAACTGAAACCCCGCGGGCAGTACGCATACAGTTGCGTGAATTTCATCCTGCTGAAAATGATGGTGGAGCGTCAGGCGCGTCAGCCCATGGACCGGTTTCTGGACATGCATTTCTTCCGCCGGCTGGGAGCGGCGACTGCGACTTACAACCCGCTGAAGAAAATGGATATTTCGCAGATTGTGCCGACAGAGGATGACCGGTTTCTCCGCCACCAGCTGTTGCGCGGCTACGTCCATGACGAGGCCGCGGCCTTTCAGGGAGGCGTCTCCGGGAATGCCGGACTGTTTTCCAGCGCCAACGATTTGGCCAAAATCCTGCAACTTTACCTGAATGCCGGGACGTATGGCGGCGAGCGGTATCTGTCGGAAGCGACCTGCCGGCTGTTTACGGAAATCAAAAGCCCGACCTCTCGCCGCGGACTGGGTTTCGACAAACCGGAAGCCGACACGCTGAAAGTATCTCCCTGCAGCAGGCTGGCGCCGCTTTCCGCATACGGGCACAACGGTTTCACGGGAACGTGTTTCTGGGTTGATCCCGACAGTCATCTGATATACATTTTCCTGAGTAACCGAATCTACCCGTCGCGGGTGAACGGCAAACTGTCTTCCCTGAAGATTCGCGAACGTATACAGGACATACTCTACCGGGCAATCATAGATATTAAACTTTAACCGGAGAATAAGCATATGGAATATTTAACAGACAGGATAACCGTCGACAGTACAGTGCGGTTTGCAACGGAAAGCCCACTATCCGGGACATGCGTATTGTCAGGAGATAAACAATACTTGGAGAAGGAACAGGTCCTTCTCCAGTATTCGCCTTTCGTCCGTCTGCCGACACACGGCAAGCGGTGAAACGGGGACTCATCCTCGTCCCCCCTCTCTTACCCGACCGTCTTACGACTTCAGTATCTTGCCAAGCACGATGTGCCCCAGATAGCCGAAAACAATTAAAGACAATCCTATCGTCAGATGCGTATTTGTTATTCCTCCGCCTATAGCCGGTACGGCAAGTACTGCAACGCCGACAAGCAGGATAAACACACCCAGATACTTTAATACTGCATTCATAGTTGAATATTTTTTATCAGTTTAATTTTGCCCGCAAATAACGCAATAATAACTTGACTGGCGAAATATTTTCTCCCAAAAAAGATGAAAGGCTCATATTTTGCTCTTATCTTTGTCCTCTGAAAACAAAATGACATGAAGCGATTCTTCTATTTAATGTATTTCTGGCTGATCGTAATGCCGGTTTTTCTGGTGTCCACCATCCTGACGGCAGTGGTCGTAACGGTCGGCTGCCTGCTGGGGGGCGAGAAATTTTTCTCCTTCTATCCGGGGATGCTCTGGTCCAGGCTCACCTGCCTGATCACCCTGTGTCCCGTAACGGTGCGCGGGAGAGAACACCTGAAGCCTGGACAGTCGTATATCTTTGTGGCCAATCATCAAAGCGCCTTTGATATTTTCCTGATATACGGACATCTGGTATATCCTGTCAAATGGATGATGAAAGTCGGGCTGTCCAAAATCCCGCTGGTTGGGACGGCCTGCCGTGCAGCCGGTTTCATTTTTGTGGAACACTCGTCGCCGCGCGCCGCGCTCCGCAGCATCGCCGAAGCCGAACGCCGACTCAACAGCGGCGCGTCGCTCGTTGTTTTTCCCGAAGGTTCGCGCACCGGCACCGGCAAAATGTCCCGCTTCCACAAGGGCGCCTTCCAGATGGCGCTGGATCGGCGACTGCCGATAGCGCCCATCACGCTCAACGGGCCTTTCCGGGTGTTGCCGATCGGTTCGATCAACGCACATCCCCACCGGCTGGAAATGGTGATTCACCCGCCCATCTCCGTCGACGAACAGACCATCGCCGAATACGGCAGCTT
>JAISWC010000160.1 GCA_031271245.1 Tannerella sp.
GCGATATTCAGTACCGACGGTTCGCTGAAATGGAGTGCACCGCCATGCCCCATCCTGCTGTTTCACGGCGACAAAGACCGGATCGTCCCCTATAAGGGTATGCGTCTTTTCAGGCTGAATTTTGCCGGTTCGGAGAAAATAGCCGGCAGTCTGAAAAAAAATCAGTACCCCTACTGGTTTATGTCTTTTAAGGGCGCCGCCCATGAAATAGCGGAAAAGATGGACGACGGACAGGCAACCGTGCTGGAATTTCTTCAGTATTTCGTAACCGCCGGGGAGCGAAAACAGATAGACAGTTACATCTATGAACCGGCCAAACTGAAAACGGGCAGGACGCAATCCTACAAAGACCTTTACTGAAAGATGAAAAGAAAAGCGTTATTCATAGACCGCGACGGTACGCTGATCGTGGAACCTCCGGTGACATTTCAGGTGGACACCCTCGAACAGCTCCGGTTCTTGCCGGGCGTAATCCGGAATTTGTACTTTATCGGCCGGCATCTTGATTTCGAGTTGGTCATGGCCAGTAACCAGGACGGACTGGGAACGCCGGCCAATCCGCAGGACCGTTTTGACACGGTACAGGAAAAGATATTGCAGGTGTTTGCGGACGAGGGGATTGTTTTTCATGACATCCTGATCGACCCCTCTCTTCCGGAGGAGCGTTCGCCCGGTCGCAAACCGGGAACGGGCATGTTTGCACGCTACATGACCGGTGAATACGACCTGGAGAACTCGTACGTGATCGGCGACCGGCCGACGGATGTGGAACTGGCGCGCAATCTGGGATGCAGGGCTATTCTGATGGCTCCGCGGGGAACGGACGCGCCGTCCGGCGCCGGGACGTTTGTCGCCGACAGTTGGGACCGGATTGCCGAATATCTTTTTGCCGGCGAACGGACGGCCACCGTGCAGCGCACAACGCGCGAAACGGATGTTTTCGTCTCCCTGAATCTGGACGGCGCCGGACGGACGGACATCGTTACCGGGCTGGGGTTCTTTGACCACATGCTCGACCAGATCGGCAAACATTCGGGTATGGACTTGACCGTCCGGGTGAAAGGCGATTTGCGTGTGGACGAACATCATACGATCGAGGATACGGCGATCGCCCTGGGTGAGGCGCTAGCCAGGGCGCTGGGCGACAGGCGGGGGACGGAACGGTATGGCTTCTGTCTGCCGATGGACGACTGCCTGTGTCGCGTGGCGCTGGATTTCGGCGGACGCGCATGGCTGGTGTACGACGTGGAGTTCAGGCGTGAAAGAATTGGAGACGTGCCGACCGAAATGTTTCTGCATTTCTTCAAGTCGCTGAGCGACGCCGCCCGGATGAATTTGAATATCCGCGCCGAAGGCGACAACGAACATCACAAGGCGGAAGGCATCTTCAAAGCCCTGGCCAAAGCCATCCGGATGGCCGTCCGGCGCGACATATACAGGTATGAATTGCCGTCTACGAAAGGAGTGTTATAAATTCACGGGTTGTATTCGGGATAATTTTTTTACGGCTTTTGCCGGACAGTTCCTTACCTCTGTTCCGTCTGTTTGGCTTCGTTCCAGAGCGCGTCCATTTCGGTCAGCGTCATGTCTTTGAGGGAACGTCCCTGATGAAGGGTATGCGCTTCCAGGTAGCAGAATCGACGGATGAACTTTTGATTCGTACGTTCCAGCGCATTGTCGGGATTGATTTGGTAAAGCCGGGCGGCATTGACAAGACTGAACAGGAAATCCCCAAACTCCGCTTCCGTCCGGTCGGCGTCTCCCTGTGCCAGTTCGTGTTTCAGTTCGTTCCATTCTTCCTCGATCTTGTCCCACACCTGTTCCCGTTTCTCCCAGTCGAAACCTGCGTTGCGTGCCTTGTCCTGGATCCGGTAAGCCTTAACCAGCGAGGGCAGGGCTGCCGGCACGCCTTCCAGTACGGTACGGTTGCCGCCCTTTTCCTTCAGTTTGAGCTGTTCCCAGGACTGTTCCACCTTCCGGCTGCTGTCCGCCCGCGCATCGCCGAAGACGTGCGGATGACGGTAAATCAGCTTCTCGCAGAGACTCCGGCAAACGTCGCGGATGTCGAACTGTCCCTTTTCTTCCCCTATCTTCGCATAGAAGACAATATGCAGGAGAAGGTCGCCCAGTTCCTTCCGGATGTCGTCCGGCTCGTCGCGTACGATCGCGTCGCAGAGTTCGTACGTTTCTTCGATCGTATTGGCGCGCAGGCTTTCGTTGGTCTGTTTCCGGTCCCACGGGCATTTCTCCCGCAGTTCGTCCATGATGTCGAGCAGTTGCCCGAAAACAGCGAGACGTTCTTCTTTTGTACTCATGTCCGTTTATTTATAGTTTTTCAATCCGTTTTCGAGGAACTGCACGTATCCAGCCACGTCTTCGCTATACGCATACGAGGGCGAAAGCGGTTTCCCGGCGGCATCCAGGATGACATAGAAAGGCTGTGCATTCGCTCCGAACCTGTAGCGTTGCAGGTAACTCCACTTGTCGCCCACGGTCTTCAGCGTGCGCGTTTTCCCGTTTTCCTCGACGGCGACGGACTGCGGCAACTTCTCCCGGTCGTCCACCATCAGCGAAATCAGGACAAACTTCTCTTCCAGCAGCGCCTTCACCCGCGGGTCTGTCCATACGGCGGCCTCCATCTTGCGGCAGTTCACGCATCCGTAGCCGGAAAAGTCTATCAGCACGGGCTTGCGGACTTTTTCCGCATGTGCCATACCGGTTTCGTAATCGTCGAAGACCGCGCGCACATCGTTTTCGTAAAGACTGAAATCCTGTGTATACAGCGGAGGCGCAAAGGCGCTGATGGCCTTCAGCGGCGCGCCCCACAGTCCCGGGATCATGTAAACGGCAAAGGCGAACGAAACTACAGCCATGAAAAGACGGGGTACGGAGACATACCGTTCTTCGCCGTCGTGCCTGAAACGGATTTTGCCCAGCAGGTAGCACCCCAGCAGGGCAAAGAGGACGATCCAGAGTGTCAGGAACACTTCCCTGTCCAGGATCCGCCAGCCGTATGCCAGATCGGCCACGGAGAGGAATTTCAGCGCCAGCGCCAGTTCCAGGAATGCCAGTACGACTTTCACCGAATTGAGCCATCCGCCCGATTTGGGCAGGCTGTGCATCAGGTGGGGGAACACGGCAAAGAGGGCAAACGGGATGGCCAGCGCCAGGGCGAAACCGGCCATTCCAATGGCCGGCCACAGGACATTACCTCCGGAAGCCGCCTCCACCAGCAGGGTGCCGATGATGGGACCCGTGCAGGAAAACGACACCAGCGTCAGCGTAAACGCCATAAAGAAGATGCTCCACACGCCGGACAGCGTATCCGCTTTTGCATCCATCCGGCTGGTCCAGGAGGCGGGCAGCGCAAATTCAAACGCGCCGAAGAAGGATACGGCGAACAGGATCAGCAGCAGGAAAAAGAGGATATTGAAAATGGCGCTGGTCGACAGGTCGTTCAGCGCACCGGCGCCGAAGAGGCCTGTAATCAGCAGACCCAGGGTCAGGTAAATCACAATGATGGACAGGCCGTAGAGCGTTGCCTCCCGAATGGCTTTCGACCGTTTTCGGTTGCGTTTCAGGAAGAAACCGACCGTCATCGGAATCATCGGCCAGACGCAGGGTGTCAGCAGAGCAATCAGTCCGCCCAGAAAGCCCGCCCAAAAAATGTAGAGCCACGAGGTATCCATCGCCTTTGCCGTCGGGTCGCCAAAAACTTTCAGTTCGTCAATCACGGGCGTCCACAGCGCCAGCTGTCCGGTCAGCACGCTCCGCGAGGCCGGTTGCCGGCTGGCGACAACAGCCGGACGCGGGTCGGCAAACACCTCCGGCGGTGTTTCTTCTTCTATTTCGGGGAGAGCACTGTCCGGCTCCGTCGCCGCCAAATCGGGCAAATCGGGCGTTTCGGATTCGATCCCCGCCGGGATACCGTTTTTCAGATGATTCCTGTCAAACGCAAACCGGACACGTTCCGGCGGCAGGCACATTTCGTCGTTGCACGCCATGAACTCCACTTCGCCCGTGAGCTTAAACTTCTTTATATCCGTAATGAGGATTTTCTGTGTGAAAGTGACCGTCCCGGCATACCAGCGCACGTCCATATCAAACATCTCATCGTGCACCGTAACCGGAGCGACGGAAGCCGCCGGTTTTCCAACCAGTTCCGCCCCCTTCAGAGATTCAAAAGTAAAGCCGGTCGGGATCGGCCCTCCGTCGGGCAAATCCGTGTCATACACATGCCAGCCCCGTTCAGCCGTTGCCGTAAACCGGACTTCCTTTTCGGCCGATGCAGGATCCGTCAGTTCAATCTTCCACTTAACCGGTGTAAGAATCTGCGCTTCGGCAAAGAAAACCATCAGTAGACAACCCGTCCATAAAATGCTTCTTTTCATCATTTATCCCTTGAATAACCGGCGCAAAGTTACAAAAGTTTTTTCGATTTTTCAGAACCTGGATCCCCAGAGGTGAATTTCAAACGGGATGGCCTGTTTCTACCGGCATACTGTCCCTACAGACCTGATAGGTTTTGAAAACCTGTCAGGTCTCGTCGCTCTTTTCGTGTATTTATTTTTCGCAAACCATTTCCTTTTGAGCATAAAATATTTTCAGCGCCTGTTTGTCTGCATAAATAGACAATCATATAGAAACGATAAAATGAACGCAGTATATATTGGTATGGGAATCGTGGTCTTTCTGTGGATTTCCTTCAACCTGCACCGCAGGCGGAAGAACAGGAACAAAGTCATCTGTGTTGTTGAAAGCCATTGTACCGGATGCCGGCGTTGCGTCCGAAAATGCCCGCACCATGTATTGGAAATGGCAGAGAATGAAACCGGAAGACATGCCGTAGTGAAATATCCGGGCAAGTGTACCGCTTGTGGAGACTGTCTGGGTAAATGTAAATTCAGCGCCTTGAAATTAGTCGAACGGATATGACAGCGCTTCCAATGAACAGTACCTGCATGGAATGTTTCCGCTCCGGAGAGCCTTTGTACTGCGATGTACGCCGGCTGCTTTGCCGGCTGCATGTCCCTCCGCAAGAACAGATGATATTGATGAACATGGCGGGCAAGAAAGAGATGAATTGCGAAAGGTTTAAAAACATATTGCTGTTTTTGCTACCTTTACACTCAAAATTAAACGGAACTTGACATGAGAGACTTGCTGAAAGAAACCGGAACGGCTGATGGAACCTGCATGGACAGTACGAACAGGAGCAATTTTTATACGGAAAAGATACAAATGCATGAGATAAGTGAGGTTGTCACTGTTTTAACCGATGCTTTTGAAACCAATCCTGCGTATGCTTCGATATTTAATCAAACGGAATTGCGGGAAGGTTTAACTTGGCTGTTCGGAGCAGTTCTGTTTTTGCTCAATCGGCGGCAAACATTGACGAATGTTGTAAAAGAAAAGGATTCCGGTAAAATAGTCGGGACATTTACACTGGTTCCTCCCGGTGGAGCCAAAAGAACTTTTGGCAGGAGCACAGTCCATTCCCGGATAATTCAACCTGCCACCCAGCGCACGCATCCCGTCGCATACTTCTCTCGTCGAATCACATCGCGAATAGATCCCGAACAGCAGGGTGACCAATTCATCCCATGAACTGCGTCATTATAAAGGCCTGCATACATCGATACGGAGTGTCCATGACCTGCGACTACTGCATGGAGGAAACATCCTTGAAAGTTGATTTTCAAAGCTGTTCACGCAGGGCGACGGAGGGCGTAAAGATGATATGTATCTGGAAATATCCACCAAATAAATTTTTAATAAAAAAAACGCCAAAATGGCAAAGTTTGACTAAATCCCCCTTTTTTGACGAAGAAAACAGCGAATATCCGCTAAAAAAACGAAACTTAACTGTGGTTGTGATTTTTGCAGAATTGCTGCCAAACAATAGTTGGCAGTTAGGGATGAAAAACATATAACGTATACCGGTTTCCCGGCGCGTCAGTTAAAAATTCATTGAAACACGGCGACACGGAGCACACGGAGTTTTTTCACGCTCTGTGGAACGCAGTGGCTTCTCCGCGTCTCCCCACGTAAGAAAAACGGTTACACAGCGTTCCACGGAGAGACACGGAAGAAATTTTCCGCAGGGATTATATATTGCGGTTTAAAATAAATCCATACTTTTGCATGAGGAAAAAAAGGGACTATATAATAAATGGACTTAGAGTAATGACGGAGAAACGAATAAAAAGAGCATTGATATCTGTTTATCACAAGGAAGGACTGGACGGGATTCTCAAAAAGCTTCACGAGGAAGGTGTCCGCCTGATTTCTACGGGCGGAACGCAGGCGTTCGTCGAATCGCTGGGGCTTCCGTGCGAGACGGTGGAAGCCCTGACGGGTTATCCTTCTATCCTGGGCGGACGGGTGAAGACACTGCATCCGAAAGTCTTCGGCGGCATTTTGACGCGCCGCGACAGCGAAAGCGATCGGCAAGAGACCGAAGCGTATCAAATCCCGGAAGTGGATCTGGTTATTGTCGACCTTTATCCGTTTGAGGAAACGGTGGCGTCGGGCGCGGACGAGGCTGCCGTGATTGAGAAAATAGACATCGGGGGGATTTCCCTGATCCGCGCGGCGGCGAAAAATTTCAAAGACGTGGTGACGGTGGCCTCGGAGGCGCAGTATGCCGCGCTGATGATGCTGCTGGAGGAAAAAGGCGCGGTGACGAGCCTGGAGGAAAGGCGCTGGTTTGCCAGGGAGGCGTTTGCCGTCTCTTCGGCCTACGACACGGCCATTTTCAATTATTTTGACCGGGACGACGAGAGCGCGTTCCGGGTGGCCGTCAACGGGCCGAAACTCATGCGCTACGGCGAAAATCCGCACCAGAAAGGGATTTTCTTCGGAAAATTCGAAGAGATGTTCGACCAGCTGCACGGCAGGGAAATATCGTACAACAACCTGCTCGACATCGACGCGGCGCTTGCGCTGATCGACGAATTCGACGAACCGACGTTCGCCATCCTGAAACACAACAGTGCGTGTGGCGTCGCTTCGCGCCCGACGATCCTGGAAGCATGGAAGGATGCCCTGGCGGGCGACCCGGTTTCGGCATTCGGCGGCATTCTGGTGGCCAATGAGGCGATCGACCGGGAAGTGGCCGAAGCCATCAACCGCATTTTCTTTGAGGTCATCATCGCTCCCGAATACATGACCGACGCACTGGTGTCGCTGGAACAGAAAAAGAACCGGATTATCCTGCTGCGCCGGCAGAACGGACGGCAAAAACGGCAGTACCGTTCGCTGCTGAACGGCGTACTGATACAGGACCGGGACGCGAGCGTCCAGACGGCGGACGACCTGGAACCCATGACGCAAAAGGTGCCGGACGAACGGGAAACGGAAGACTTGCTGTTTGCCAATAAACTGGTGAAGCACAGCAAATCCAACGCCATTACGCTGGTGAAAAACCGACAACTCTGCGCGAGCGGCACGGGACAGACCTCACGCGTGGACGCCCTGAAGCAGGCCATCGCAAAGGCGCGTTCGTTTCAGTTCGACCTGAAGGGTGCCGTGATGGCCTCGGACGCCTTTTTCCCGTTTGCCGACTGCGTGGAACTCGCAGCCGGCGCAGGCATTACGGCTATCATTCAGCCGGGAGGGTCGGTGAACGACAACCTGTCAGTTGAATATTGCGACGCTCACGGCATCAGCATGGTGAAGACGGGGGTGCGTCATTTTAAACATTAACGGAAAATCAAGACAGACAAATATATGGGATTTTTTTCTTTTACACAGGAAATTGCCATCGACCTGGGAACGGCCAACATGGTCATTGTATATGACGGGAAAATCGTTGTCGACGAGCCGTCGGTAGTCGCATTGGACGACCGGACGGAAAAAGTCATCGCCATAGGAGCACCGGCGCGTCAGATGGAGGATAAGGCGCCTAAAGAGATTCGCGTCGTAAGGCCGCTACGCGACGGCGTGATTGCGGATTTTTACGCGGCGGAGCAGATGATTCGCGGCATGATCAAGATGATTAATTTTAAGAATCACTGGTTTTCGCCGCCGCTGCGCATCGTGATATGTGTTCCGTCGGGCAGTACGGAAGTCGAGATTCGCGCCGTGCGCGACTCGGCCGAACATGCCGGCGGACGGGACGTGTACATGATCTACGAACCGATGGCGGCGGCCATCGGCATTGGCGTCGATGTGGAAGCGCCGGAAGGGAACATGATTGTCGACATCGGCGGCGGGACTACGGAAATCGCGGTCATTTCGCTCGGCGGCATCGTTTCCAACCGTTCCATCCGCATTGCCGGCAACGACCTGACGGAGGACATCATGGAGTACATGCGTCGCCAGCACAACATGAAAGTGGGTAAACGGACGGCCGAGGACATTAAGATTAATGTGGGTTCCGTGCTGACTTCGCTGGAAGACCCGCCCGACGACTTTGTCGTCCGCGGGCCGAATCAAATGACGGCGCTCCCGATGGAAATTCCGATTTCGTACCAGGAGATTGCACACTGTCTGGACAAGTCGATCTCTAAAATGGAAGCGGCTATCCTGAGCGCACTGGAGCAAACGCCGCCCGAACTGTATGCCGACATCGTGCATAACGGGATTTTCCTGACGGGCGGCGGAGCGCTGATGCGGGGACTGGACAAGCGATTCAGCGACAAGATCAATATCCCTTTCCACGTGGCGGAAGACCCGTTGCACGCCGTGGCCAAGGGAACGGGCATTGCCCTGAAAAATATTGACAGGTACAAGTTTCTAATTAAATAATGGAAAGTGGAGAATGGGGGGCTGTGGCCTCTCTGCCGCCCAAACGGTTCCATGCTGTATGACACCTGTCACAAATGAATAGATTGTCCTCTTTATGCAGAAATTGCTTGAGTTCCTTTTCAGGAAAAGGCACTGGTTTGTATTTATAATATGTGAAGTTCTTTCGTTCACACTTTTATATCGCTATAACGCCTATCAGCGGAACTTATTTCTGAGTTCGGCCCATACGGCTTTCGGGTACCTGTCTTCCGTATCGGGGACAGTCGTGTCTTACCTCCAGCTGCGGGAAGAAAACAGAACCCTGTTTGAACGCAACAGCCTGCTCGAAATGGAAATCCTGCATCTGGAACAGCAGCTGGAAACGCTGCGCGTCGACCGGTTTTTGGAAGAAAACGACGACGAGGCGATGCCCGATTCCATCGCCGAACGGTACCGTTACACCACGGCGCGAGTGGTTAACAACAGTGTGATACGCCTGTCCAACTACATCACCATCGACAAGGGCGCGCAGGACGGCATCCGGCCGGACATGGGCGTCGTATCCATCCGGGGCGTTGTGGGGATTGTATCCGTCGTCGACGAGCATTTTTCGGTCGTGATCCCCCTGCTGAATCCGAAATCCAAACTGAGTTGCAAACTGAAAAGCGGCGACTACTACGGCTCGCTGTCGTGGGACGGGCGGGATGCGCAGTATGCCAATCTGGAAGAATTACCGAATCATGTGGAGTTTCAGGTGGGAGATACGATCGTCACGAGCGGTTTTTCCGCCATCTTTCCGCCGGGCATACGGGTGGGAACGGTGGTCGAAATGGACAATAGTCGCGCCCACAACTTCCATTCGCTGAGAGTGAAACTGGCTACGGACTTTCAGCGACTGAAAATCGTTCGGGTGATACGGGACGATCTTCAGCAGGAACGGCTGGCCGTAGAACGGGAGGCGCGGAAAAATGATTAAGACGGTACTGAAAACCATCCTCCGGCTGGCCGTTTTTGTCCTGCTGCAAGTCTGGATACTGAACCGTCTCCACCTGTTCGGGATCGTGGAGCCGTTCCTGTATATCTACGTCATTTTGAAACTCCCGATATCGATCTCCCGTTCACACGGCATCCTGATCTCCTTTCTGTCGGGGTTTGTCATAGATGTGTTTTCCAATACGCCGGGAATGCATGCCGCAGCCTGTACACTTATCGGCTTTCTGCGCTATCCGCTGATGGGAGTGTATGTAGAGAAGGAACTGGCAGCGCATGTGACGCCTTCGTATCACACGTTCGGCGTGGCTGCTTTCATGCGGTACGCGGCGACGCTGACCGCCATTCACCATGTGGCTTTGTTCCTGATTGAATCCGTCTCCCTTTTTGACCCTGCGTTTCTGTTTCTTCGCATTTTTGCAAGCGTTATGTTGACAACCGTGTGTATCTTTGTGCTCGAAGCATTTCATGTAAAGAGAAGAAGCAATGACTGACAGAAGCAATTATCAGAATGGAAACAGGCGCTACGTATTTATCGCGGCAGTGGTCTGTGTGATTCTCGTTTTCACGATTCGCCTGATCGACCTGCAACTCGTGAACAGTGCATATAAAGACTGGGCCGACAGCAACGCCTTCCTGAAAAAGACGCTCTATCCGGCGCGGGGCGTGATCTACGACCGAAACGACAAGCTGCTCGTATATAATCAGCCGGCCTACGACGTCATGCTGATCATGAAGGAGACACAGCCTTTCGACACGGTCGACTTCTGCAACACGCTCGGCATTGCCCAGGAGTTTTTCAACAAACGTATCCGGGACATCCGAAACAGAGAACTGAATCCGGGTTACTCCCAGTATCTCCCCCAGGTCTTCATGACCCAGCTGTCCACGGGCGAATACGGCATGTTGCAGGAGAAGCTCTACAAGTTTCCGGGATTTTATCTCCAGAACCGTCCCGTCCGGGAATACGGCTATCCGAATGCCGCCCTGGTGCTGGGCAATATCGGCGAAGTAAGCAAGCGTCACATGGAGAACGACAGTTATTATGCACGGAGCGACTACATCGGCCTCGAAGGCGTGGAACGTTCATACGAAAAAACCCTGCGCGGCAAGAAAGGCAAGGAAGTTCTGCTGCGCGACGCCCGCGGACGCATCAAGGGACGGTATGAAGGAGGTGTCCATGACGAGACGCCCGTTTCGGGGAAAAACCTGAAACTGTCGATTGACATTGAATTGCAGGCGTATGCCGAAAAGCTGATGCGGAACAAAATGGGCGGAGTGGTGATGATCGAACCCTCGACGGGCGAAGTGCTCTGTCTGGTGTCCTCGCCGACGTATGACCCGAATCTGCTGGTCGGCGGCAGGCAACTGGGGAAGAATTATACACAGTTGGAACGCGACCCCCTGAAGCCCCTCTTCAACCGCGCCATCAAGGGGCGCTATCCGCCGGGATCGACCTACAAGCCGGCGCAGGGACTTGTCTTTTTGCAGGAAGGCGTCATTACGCCGCAAAAGCTGTACACCTGCGCCTACGGCTATCCCTACCACGGCGGCAAACCGGCCTGTCACGGACACGCCTCGCCCCTGGGTCTCAACGCCGCGCTGGCCACTTCGTGCAACTCCTACTTCTGCTGGGGGCTGCACGACATGCTGGACAGCCGGAAACGCTATCCGACGGTACAGGAGGCTTTTGAAATCTGGAAGGGATACATGGTCTCGATGGGATTCGGCTATACGCTGGGGATTGACCTTCCGGGCGAATCCCGCGGCTTCATTCCCAACAGCAAGGTGTACGACAGGTTCTACAAAGGTCGCTGGAACTCAAGCTCCATCATTTCCATTGCCATCGGACAGGGCGAGATTGACGCCACGCCGCTCCAGATATGTAACCTGGCAGCTACGATTGCAAACCGGGGACAGTACATCGTCCCCCACGTCGTCCGGGAAATCGAGGATACGCCGCTGGATACCGCCTACACTCGTCCCAGACGGACGTTGGTCGAGGCGGAACACTATGACGCAATTGTCGAAGGAATGCGAAGTGCCGTACTGTATGGCACGTGTACGGGTCTGTACATGCCCGGCATCGAAGTCTGCGGCAAGACCGGTACAGCCCAAAGCACCAGCGGGATAGACAATTCCGCCTGCATCGCCTTTGCCCCCTGCCGGCAGCCGAAAATAGCGATTGCCGTATACGTGGAGCGTGGAGGTTACGGCAAAACCAATGCCATTCCGATTGCCCGGCTGATGCTGGAAAAGTTCTTCCATGGCGAAGTGGGGGAATCGCTCCGGTTTTTGGAAGCGGACATCATGAACCGGGTAGTTCTGTAAATCGTATGCTTAATCGGAAAACAGGCGTCTGGCAGTCTCTCGACTGGTTCACCTTCGGAATATACGTGCTGATGGTCATAGCCGGCTGGTTTGTCATTTACGGCGCAAGCTATGAGTTTGATTTGGAAAATCCGTTCAACCCGGCCGGACGGATGGGTTCGCAACTGATATGGATAGGTATTGCCTTCTGTACAGCCTTCGTGATCCTGATGCTCGACAGAGACTTTTTCGAAACCCTATCTTACCTGATCTATGGATTTGTTTTCCTGCTGCTGATTCTCACCATTTTTGTCGCGCCCGACATCAAAGGCTCCCGTTCGTGGCTGGTCGTGGGGCCGGTACACATTCAGCCTGCCGAATTTGCCAAATTTGCGACGGCGCTGGCGGTAGCCAAATTCATGAACAGCTATCATCAGACGCTTTTCACGTTCAGACATTTCATGCTTGTGGCAGGACTGATCGCTGCTCCGATGCTGTGTATCCTGCTACAGAAGGAAACCGGATCGGCGCTGGTCTATCTGGCTTTTATCCTGGTACTTTACCGTGAAGGTATGTCCGGCTTCGTCCTGCTGACAAGCGTCTGCGCTGTCATATTCTGTGTGATTGTGCTGCGTTTCGGCGACAGCATGACGGGCGCTGCACCGACGGGCGAACTGATTGTTGCGGCGATCATCCTGACCATCACTTTTCTGGCGACCCTGTTTATCAGCAAAGACAAGACGACGTTCCGAATCCTGCCCGGCCTCGTGCTCCTCGCCTCCCTGGCCGGATGGCTGGCCTCACGCTATATGCAGCTGAATTACGTATGGGTGATTACAGGGATCATTGGGCTGATTGTCTGCTATCTGCTTTTCCTCTCCCTGAAAAACCTGACCAAGCGTTATGCCCGGATCGCGCTCTTTGCCGTGCTGTCTACGGGAATCCTGTTTTCGGTGAACTACGTGTTTGACCATGTGCTGGAACCTCACCAGCAGACGCGCATCCGGGTGGCTTTAGGACTGAATAACGATCCGGGCGGCGCGGGTTACAACGTGAACCAGTCCAAGATAGCGATCGGGTCGGGGGGACTGACCGGCAAAGGCTTCCTGAACGGCACGCAAACCAAGCTGAAATACGTCCCCGAACAGGATACCGATTTTATCTTCTGCACCGTAGGTGAAGAGTTTGGCTTTCTGGGTTCGCTGGCCGTCCTGCTTCTTTTCGGGACGCTCATTATTCGTCTGGTCGGCATGGCCGAGAGGCAGGATACGGTTTTCGGACGCGCCTACGGATATGCCGTTGCGTCGATCTTCTTTTTCCATCTGGCAATCAATATCGGGATGGTAACGGGACTCACGCCGGTGATCGGCATTCCGCTGCCGTTTTTCAGTTACGGCGGATCGTCGCTGCTGGGATTTACCCTGCTGCTTATGGTCTTTTTGCGGATAGACGCCGGACGCAAGGGAAAATAATGAAGAGATGAAAGGTAGACCGTATTCCGGACGGGAAATTCAAATTCTCATTTAAACGATGATTTCAATTGAATCAGCATATCAAAGTAAGAATCGATTTGTTCCTGTGATAATCGGGAAGTAAAGACTTCGGGATTTTTCCCGTAGATTGTTTCCACTTTCAGGAGCAGACGATATAGCGCTTCGTAATTTTTATTATTCAGATAAATATTGACAAGTTGTGCGTAAGGCAAAGCATACGTTGGAAATTTCGACACCGAAGATTCATATATACTGATTGCTTCATGGATGTTTCCTTCCCGAATCAGGACATTCGCATAGTTGTATCCCGTGCGCGGGTCATTTTGATGATGCAAATAAGCCATTCGTTCCCAGTATAAACTTTTTTCTTTCAAATGGTTCGATGAAAATACCGCTCCCAGCATTGATTCGTTGCTGAAAGATCTTTTATAGTAAACGGCCGGATCTGTTGCAAATGCTTTCTCTACCCAGCCGATTGATTTGTCGGTGGCATTGGTAACAATCCAAAACGAAGTATGCATAACGGCAAAAACCGCCATTATACAAACGCCATATTTTATGTTTTTCACTGCTTTTTGCCCGTACAAATCCAAAATCAGGAAAGCGGCAGTGAGACTGGTAACTATGGCTCCAAACGAATATAAATCCCAGTCGCCGCTTCCGCGCCAGAAATCACAAACAAAGAAAAAGCCCGTCACCGAACACGACGCTATACCCAAAAACCAGTGTATCGCCGTAAATTTCACATTTTTACTGAAAACATAAAACAGTAAAAGCGCCGCCCATATCAGAAATACAAATCCGCCGCCGAGTATCTGCGCATTGAGAAATTCCTTATAATGAGCCGTCGAAAACATGGTCATAATATTTTTGTCGCCGGAAGAAAAGGGCAGCATCATCGGCAATGCCACACGTACATACACATACGAGACAGCAATGAAAGCAAGAACCGAAAGCATGATCAGCGTGTTTTTCTTTCTGAAAAACGGATGTTTCCAAAAAACGCTGCGATAAAACATGAAAGCAAGCGAAGGCAGCATAAAGAAAAGCATGAAATG
>JAISWC010000142.1 GCA_031271245.1 Tannerella sp.
AGAGAACGCAAAAAAAGAGGAAAAAGCCGGTCAGGCGACCTACGACATCATGAAGCGCGAGCACGAACGTCAACTGCAGATGCTCGAAGAGAAACGCAACGTGAAACTCAAAAACCTGCAGGACGAAGAAACCGACCAGAAACTTTACGCCCTGCGTGCCGCAGAGATTGAAGCGGAATTTGCTGCCGAACGGCTGGACACGATCCGTTCTTTCGGCGAACAGGTGGCAAAAGCCACGTTTGAAAACGCCGAACTCCGTCAAAAAGCCATTGACGAAAACAACAAAGCGACGGTCGATTCCGAAACGGCGCTGACGAAATCGAAAGACAAAATCCAGCGGCTTTACCTCAAAACCACCGCCGGTTTCGAGCGTCAGTTCCGCATCAAAACCTGGGAACAGCGCAAAGAAGAAGAACTGGCCCTGCTACAAAGGTATCGGGACCGGGAACTGATCGACGCCGAAACCCATCAGACCGCCATTGCCGCCGTCGAAAAGCGCTTTGCCGACGAGCAGTTGAAAGCCCGTCAGGAATATCAGCTCAACAGCCTGAAGCAACTCTACGATGCCGAGATGGAGGCGCTGGAGTTGCAGAACGAAAGGAAACTGTTAAGCGTGGAAGAATTTGAACAGGCCAAGCTGCAAATCAAACTCGATTACGCCGGCAAGCTGGTCAAACAGCAGCAGGAATACACCCAGGCCGGCATCGAGGCCGTACAGGCGCTCGAAGACGCCCAGACCGTCCGCCTGAGCGCCGAATACGCCAAACGCCAGACCGCCCTGACCGAGCAGTACAGCCAGGGGATCCTTTCGCAGGAAGCCTACAATCAGCAGAAGGAACAGCTGGACTACGAGCAGCGCGTGAAGGAACTGGAAGTGCAGAAGAAATACGCCGACGTCAACTTCGCCATGCAGGCCAGTCAAATCATTTCGACCGGCGCGCTGGCGGCCATCCAGGCATTCAGCGCCATGGCCGCCATTCCGATTGTCGGCCCCATACTCGGCGGGGTAGCTGCCGCCCTGGTGGCCGTTACGACCGCTTTGCAACTGGCAAAGGCCAAAGCCGAGCGCGACCGCGTCAAAGCGATGACGATCGAATCGCCCGGAAGCGGCAGCGGATCGGCAGCCAAAACAGGCGCCATCCAACTGAAACCCGGCCTGGCCGACGGCGGCTACAACGGGCCGCCGGGCTTTGCCGAAGGCGGCAGCAACGCCGGCGACCTGCGTTCGGGCGGCTATACCGGACCGGGCCAAAAGTACGACGTGGCCGGCTGGGTACCGGTGCATTCCGGCGAATACGTCGTCGATGCGGAAAGTCTCAAATACCCCGACGTGGCCGAAAAAGTGCGTGCCATCGAGCGTGTTCGCCGGCAGCACAGCGACCGCAATCCGCTCCCGGACGGTTTCGCCCAAGGCGGCAGCAACACGCCCGGCGGCAGCGACGCGCCCTTTTCCGGACTGGATGCGCGGACGGCGAAAAGTCTCCTGACGGTGCTTACCCGGCTGGCCGACGGCGATGTGGTTGTCAACTACGGCATCACCGAACTCGAAGCCAAACAGCGGCAAAAAATGACGGCCGAATCCGGCTTCACCCTCAAATCCTGAATTGAATCAATGAAAATTTTTGACCAAATAATTTGCATCTCAAAAATGTTGACTATCTTTGCAGCGACTTTCATACTTAGTAGCGGACTGATCCGCTCGTATGCAACGGGCTTTTTTTATGCCTGTACGCTGCTATACATATACGGTTTCGTACCCCCGTGTGGAGCGTTAATGCGCCCACTGCCGTTAAGGTGGAATGCAACGGGAAGGGCGGAACCGTTTTTTTTATTTCCGCCAGACAAACAATTATCTGTAATGCATTCCACAGAAAAAGATTGTTTGAACGCGAAGAACAGTACCGTTCGGACGACGTCGGCACACGAAACGTGCAGCGAGTTTATTGCTTCTATCAAGCAACAGTATCCCCCGTTACATTGTGTAACGTACAGGAAAAGCGGAAAATGGCATATTTTCCGGGCGCAATTCAAACGCCGGCGGTTCTATTCGCACGGCTACACGCCCGAATACGCCATGGCGCGCTTTTCGCTCGAAGTCCTGCGCAAGCTTTTTACGGAACACTACCTGAGCAATGCGGAATATGCCGCCCGCAAGGCGGAACTCCGCCGGCGCGTAATCATGAACTATGCGGTTTACGAACTGCCGCAGAAAGGAGTTGAATCGAGTCATTGAATCAATTGATATGTCTATAAAAATCAAAAAACTGTCCGGCGAAAGGTTCGACCTTCCGCCGGACTTCATCATCGAGGGCGAAAAAAACAACCCTCTGTTTTCGGAAAAGGGCAGCCAGACCGTTCCGGTATCCTTTCCCGCCACTGCACACAACCGGCGTCTGCTCGACAGCGCCTTCCGGCTCGACCGCGCCGAAAAGCCCGGGCAGGCCATCCCCGCCGTTATCGAATCCGGCCCCGCACAGCAGCGCGGCGTGATGGCCGTCAACAGCGCCTCGCCGAAAATCATTTCCGCCGGTATCGGCTTTGACGAAGCGGAGATGTACAGCCGGATGAGCGCCATGCAACTCCGGGACATGCCCGTTTTGTCGGACCCGGCATACCGTTTCACGCCGCCAGGCGCCACGCGCGACGACCGGATAGATGCCCTGCTGACGCATCTGACGGCGGTCATGAAGGAGGAAATCGAAGCCGATTATTTTATGTTCCCGGTGGTGCTCCACTATGACAATAACGGTGTATCGGAAGAAGACCAGCAAAACGGAGAAGAATTAAAACATTACAGGATAATACTTAATGAGCTGAATACGATATGGCAGGACGACAATCAGAATCCGATCCTTCCTTCCGGCGCAATCGCAGAGCTGAAAGCGCTCGAACATCGACTGCTGACGTGGTATGTCAACAGTGAGGAAGTCTACATTGATGCGCCGAAAGGCTATGGCGTGTCGCCCTTCCTGAAGGTCGGGAAACTGCTTGAAATCATATTCGAAAATTTCGGTTACGCGATCGAAGAAAATCCGTTCACTTCACACCGGCAACTGAAAAAACTGGCTGTCCTTAACAATACAATGGATACGATCCTGACCGGCACGCTGCATTACAG
The DNA here is from genome assembly GCA_031271245.1 of Tannerella sp. Classification (GTDB taxonomy): domain Bacteria; phylum Bacteroidota; class Bacteroidia; order Bacteroidales; family Tannerellaceae; genus Tannerella. The sequence goes on from JAISWC010000142.1 coordinate 3,119, forward strand.
CGATCTGATGCCGGACATTACCGTCGGCGAGTTCCTGGAAAGCCTGTATAACAAATTCGGACTGTGCTGGTTTGTCGATTCAAATACGAATACGGTTCGTCTCCGCTTTCTCAAAGACTTGCTGAACCCGTCTTCCGGAACGGCCGTCGATCTAAACCGCTTCAAAACGGAAGAACCTGAAATTTTCTACTCGCCTCAGCGACAGTTGAAGTTGACCGCTAATCGCGAAGTGGGAAAATCCGGGTTCGGATTTACGTCCGAAACGCTGTACGACACGTTTGAAGCGTTTCTCAAGGCATACAACCATCAATTTACGGATATGTACGAGAACGACGCCTGGATTGAAGGATTATCCTGTATATTTAACACCTTCGACACGCAGTATTTTATACGTGAGAATATCGAAACGGCGGAAAGCGGGAAGCTTTCCTCTTCCGATTTTTTCGACTGGGATAAAAAAACTCCCGGACTGGAATATGAAGAAATACAGATGGGAGACCTGTGCCTGCCGTTTGATTTTTATCAGAACATTCAGATGCTTCACTATGGAGCGAACGTGAAACATCACTATTCGAATGTGGTGTTCGACGGGGAAACGCCCAAAGAGGAAGAAAATCCCGCAAAGCTCGCCTTTGCTTTCGGCTGGGGACTGACGGACTATACGGCGTCGAACCGCTACAACTGGTTTTTCGCCTCGCAGATCAACCGTGACGTACACGGACACTTCCTGTACGACCCCGACGAAAACAAATATGATATTTCACTCGCGATCAATCGCGAGGACGGTTTGTACAACCGTTTCTGGAAAGAATATGATGCCTTCCTCCGTCATTCCGCGCAGGAGGTTACATGCAAATTGAAACTGTCTGATACGCAAACCGTCAACTTGAGGATGGATCAGGTCATGATGCTGAATTTTCAACCGCTTGTCCCGGAGCAGATCAAATTCAAACTGAATGGTCCGGGCAATGTCAGCGAGGGTAGGTTCCGCACGCTGCGACTTTATGAGCCTTACGACCTGGAGGCCGAGCGGGAAATCCCGGTTTACGCGCGTCAAAAGTACTACTGGAAAGTAATCAGTACGGTAAGAGTGCCCGACGTAACCCAGCCGTATGTGGAATACGGATTTGCCTACGGGTTTTACCGGACCGCCGACGGCACAAAGCATGACACCCGGATGCTGTTCGTGCTTCCGCCCACCGATACGCAGTTTCTAAATCAGGAGCAAACCGTTCTTACCTATCAGACGCTGGCAAGAGTAAGCGATTCGCTGGCTTACCACATGACCACCACCATCACCTACGCTCCCGCCGAAATCATCTACCCGTAATCTGTCCTTTCGCCTTCGCTTTGCCTTCTCTATTTTCGCCCGAAAATTGAGTACATGGCAGTATTATCATTCAGGACCGTCCCCGCGTCGAACTTTCTGGTCGACAACCCGGTGATGTTCGAACTCTTTTCCGACACGCAGGAACATCCGGTAACGTTCGACATCGAAGTAGCCGGCGAAACGGCGTATGCCGGCGTGTTCCTGCCCACGGGCGCCGGGCCGGACTTCGAGGCGAACATTCCCGTGCAGGACATCCTGAAGCCGTATTTTGTCGAGCCGGCCGCACCGGTCAGTCCCGATTCCATTGTCAGCGAGGTCGAGCGCATGTACGTCGACTTCACCGTTCATTTCCGCCAGGACACCGCCGAACTGACGCATACCGCCCGCGTTTACCGGGGCGGCGTCTCGAAGGAGATGCTCCGTTTCCTGCGTGACGAAGGCGGTGATATATTCACCTACCGGCTAATGAATACCCAGCGGCAGTTTTTCATGACCTCGCGCACGCTGGGCGCTCACATCGTGCTCCGCGACACCGAACTTTCGCCGCTCTGCTTCATCGCCACCGGCAAGACGCACCGCGTGACGACCGATACGGGCGAAACATACACCTTTCCCGCGACCGAACCGGGCAAGGTCTATGCCTTTAATCTCGAAGCTTTGATCGCTTCGCTCGCGCAGAAACCGAAGCGGCTGACCATCCCGCTGTTCCTGGGCTTTTCGTTGACGGTTGACATAGTCGAATCCGCCCGTGTGCCGGACCGGTTTGTGATTGAATTCACGAACTCGTACGGCGTTCCGGAGCGACTGGAGGTGACGGGGAAATGCGAATACGAACCCGAAACGGCGAATGAGAGCTTCAATGCCTACGACGCCACGGTCGACGACTATGTCGAGCGCGGCGAACGTCAGCAGCTGCGCGAAATCGTCACGGCCGAATCAGGCTACAAAACGCGCGACGAACTGAGGTTCATGCGCGACCTGCTGCAAAGCGACCGGCATTGGCTGACTGACGCCGCCGGCATCCGCCGCGAAGTTCGCGTCACGGCGGAAAACTTCTCGCACGTCGTCTTTCCGTTCGAGCCGGAAAGCGTCACACTGACCGTCCGCTTTGTCGACGGCGACACGCAGTTCACGCCCGAACCGGTCAGGGATGACGGGCTTGACCGCATTTTTATGCTTACGTTTAACATTCTGCCCGGCAGAGAACTGATTTATCTGCCCTTCACCGGGAATGTCGATCTGATGATCGACTGGGGCGACGGAACGGAAGAAACCGTCACGGCCGACAATCCGATGCATACCTACGCCGCGCCGGGCGAATATACCGTTGCCGCGACCGGACATGCCGACCGCCTGTCGCAGG
>JAISWC010000200.1 GCA_031271245.1 Tannerella sp.
TCGACTATCAGTGGAACACGCTCTCGGCCACGCTGCAGGATTTCGTCTACCCGAAACGGAACACCGTGCTGGCCGCCCTGGCCACGGCCTTCGAATGGAGGCGGCTGAAAGGCCAGGCCAGCCTGCTGGGAACATACGTCTTTGAAAACGTGACGCGCCTCCCCTATGGCGACGCTAACCTGCTGCCCGGCGCACCGGCCGGCCGGCCGGACAACCGGCAGGAATACACGCCGGCCATTTTCCTGTCCTGCCGTCCGTTTCCCTCGCCCGCGTTCAGCGTGCAGGCGTTCTACAAGCGAATCTTCCGGATGCCGACGTTCAACGACCTGTACTATACCGATGTGGGGAACGTCTCCCTCCGGCCGGAATTTACGGTGCAGTACGACCTCGGATGCCGCTACGTCCGGGAATACGGACAGGGCACTGTCCGGCGGATCGACGTGAAGGTGGACGCCTACTACAACGAAGTAACGGACAAAATCGTCGCCATCCCGAAAGGCAACGGGCAATACCGCTGGATGATGATGAACCTCGGCTATGTGGAAATCCGCGGCGTGGATGTCTCGGGACAAGTCGGCTGGCAGCTGCCGCGGGACATCCGCCTGCAAACCGGCCTGACGTATACGTTTCAGCGGGCGCAGGATTTCAGCGACCCGACCGACAACGACCCCCGCGCCGGTACGTATGGCGGTCAGATCGCCTACATCCCGCGACACAACGCTTCGGCCATCGTGAACGCGCAGTGGAAACGGTGGGACATGAACTACAGTTTCATCTACGTCGGCGAACGCTACCACAATTCATCAAATATCCGCGAGAACCACGAACAGCCGTGGTATACGCACGACCTGACGCTGGGCAGGGAACTGACCTGCCACGCGATGAAATTCAAGTTGTCGGCGGAAGTGAACAACCTGTTCAACCAGCAGTACGACGTCGTGCTGAACTATCCGATGCCGGGCAGAAACTATAAACTGATTCTCAGGATGGAGTTATGAAAAATCCGCTTTACTGCTTTCTGATGCTGTGCTGTTTTGCCGCCTGCCGCGAAGACGTGGCAGTTTTTCTCCCCGAAGAAGAACCGGTATCCGGGCCTGAAGCTACCGGCATTGCAGGGTTTTACCTGCTGAACGAGGGTAACATGGGCAGCAACAAGGCTACGCTGGATTACTGCAATCTGGAGACGGGCGATTATCACCGCAACATCTATGCGGAGGCCAATCCCGGTGTGCCCAAGGAGCTGGGCGACGTGGGCAACGACCTCCGCATCTATGGTAGCAGGCTGTATGCCGTGATCAACTGTTCCAACAAAATCGAGGTGATGGATGCCGCCACGACCCGCCGCCTGGGACAGATCGACCTCCCCAACTGCCGCTACATCCGCTTTCATGAAGGATATGCGTACGTGACCTCCTACGCCGGGCCGGTGGAACTGAATCCGGAATACCGCCAGCGCGGGTTTGTGGCCAAAATAGATACGGCCACCCTGCAGGAGGCAGGCCGTTGTTTGGTCGGCTACCAGCCGGACGAACTGGAAATCGTGGGTAACAAGATTTATGTGGCCAATTCGGGAGGTTACATGTTTCCGAACTACGAAAACACGATTTCGGTGATCGACATTCCTTCGTTTACCGAAACCGGACGGATCAAGGTGGCCGTCAACCTGCACCGTCTCCGTGCCGACCGCTACGGGAATCTCTGGGTCGCTTCGCGCGGGGATCACTACACGAAAGCCTCGCGCCTCTACCGGGTGGATACGGCAACGGATGTGCCGGCGGATTCGTTCTCTGTGGCTGTGTCGAACTGCTGGCTGGCGGGCGACTCGCTATACCTGATTGGCGTGCAGTGGAACCCGGTCTCCCTGACGGACGAGCTGGTTTACAGCATTGTCGACGTGGCCGGGCGAGTGGTTGTCTCGCGCAACTTCATTACCGACGGCTCGGAAGGCAGTATCCGGAGTCCCTACGGCATCGCGGTGCACCCACTGACCGGCGACATCTACCTCACCGACGCGCGCAATCACGTCTCGCCCGGCACCCTCTACTGCTTCGACCGGAACGGCCGGCAAAAATGGAACGTCCGGACAGGCGACATCCCGGCGCATTTTGCGTTTCTCCTCCGAACAGCGACGGAATAATTTAAAAAGGAAAGAAATGTTAGTCAAGATTTACCCGGAGAATCCGAATCCGAAAGAAATAGACAAAGTCGTACGCACGCTGCAGGAGAGCGGTCTGGTGATCTACCCGACCGACACGCTCTATGCCATCGGCTGCGATGCGCTCAACGTACGCGCAGTAGAGAAAATTTGCCGGATCAAGGGTGTAAACCCCCGGAAAAGCAATCTGTCGGTGATCTGTTATGACCTGTCAGGCATCAGTACATACGCCAAAGTCAGCAATATGGCCTTCAAGTTGATGAAGCAGTACCTGCCCGGCCCGTTCACCTTTATCCTCCCCGCCGGCGGCGAACTGCCGAAAATCTACAAAAGCCGCAAGGAGATCGGTGTGCGTATCCCGGCGCATCCCGTTGCCCGCGAGCTGGTACGTAGCCTGGGACATCCGTTGCTGACCATGTCGGTACATTACAGCGAAGAGGAACCGGAGTATGCCACCGATCCCGAACTGATTCACGAGAAGTATGAACACCTGGTCGATATCGTGATAGACGGCGGATACGGCGATACGGAAGGATCGACCGTCATCGACTGTACTTCCGGCGAATGTGAGATTACACGCCAGGGAAAGGGCATCTGCTCCCAAATACCGGTTCGCGGATAGGGAAAAAGGTCAGTTCACGCGGATTGCGTCATTTACCCTCGTTCTTCAAAAGTGCCACCCGAAGACGACGCAGACGGTCATGAGCAGCAGGTTGAGCAGTCCGATGGGTACGAGTATTTTCCATTCGAGCGTCAGTATCTGGTCGATGCGCAGGCGCGGGAACGTCCATTTGATCCACATCAGCAGCCAGACGACAAAGAAGGACTTGCCGAAGAACCAGACGAACCCGGGAATGCAGTCCATCACGTGGTTGAAGCCTGTCCAGCCGGCGATGTGCAGCGGCATCCACCCGCCCAGAAAGAGGGTGGCCGAAAGGGCCGATATGATGAAAAGATTCACGAACTCCGCCACGTAGAACAGCCCGAAGTGCATGCCCGAATATTCCGTATGATAGCCCGCCGTCAGTTCCGATT
>JAISWC010000323.1 GCA_031271245.1 Tannerella sp.
CACAGCAAAGCGCCTGTCCAGAAAACAATCGCACCCCAAAGAAAAGGCTTGAAACGACAGGCGCGTGCCATTACAAATTCCGGAATAGCCACCATTAACATGACTGTTGGGGTAATTGCAACGAGTGATTGCCATGTACCATACAAAAAAGCTATCGCAAATATCATCATCAGAAAAACGGCAATCGAAATCGTAAATCCTCTCCATGCCGAAGAAATAATCTTGTCTATTTCCGTTTTCACTATGGATGTTTTATCCTCTTTTCGCTCAATGTAATGGTTGACAATCCCGACGGGAAACATCAAACACCAGACATAATACGAATAATTCAGATATTCTCCCGGCAACAATTGCAATAGAATGAAATTAGCTATCGCTATGATCGCTGCAGCATAACCATTAAGAATCATGTTGTTGGCACTACCAACCCGGACATTGTTCCGTGCACGGTTAATCATCTCCGTGATGACTTCCATACTTTCCTGCTCTGTAAACTTTTGTTCCATATTCAAAATCAATTTATTCATTAAATATGGCGCAAAGGTAAATCAGTTTAATTTATAAACCAAATCACTTTGCTTTATTTATTGTTATTTAGCCGTCGATAACATTGTCCTTATGCTTCGCTTCCGACCACTACTGTTTTTTCCGGCTTTTATATACGGGAACAAACACAATGAGGGCGGATGCGACAATGATAAAAACCGTATAGAAATCAACGGTTTCGCTGTACGTCAGCAACAGGTAGCAAAGTATACCCCACAGGATAATGATACAGGCGGCCTGGCTGGCAGTGATTTTGCGGCGTGCCATACGAACTGGAAATTAATGTATGAACAGATGAATACCGGCCAGTATCGCCAGCATACCGGCTATCAGGGCTATCAGGATAAGGATGTGTTTTCGCAGGAGGGGAAGGTAACGGGCTAATCCCGCAGAAGCATCGGCGTTTTTGTCCGCCTCATCCGCGTCCGGCTGCGAAAAGCCGCTGTCTTTCAATATTTCGAGTGCGCGTGGCACATCGTGTTCCAATACTTCCACACGCACGCCGATGTCCACCACGCCACGAAGTACCCGGCTGCTCACCTCGTTGCGGGTTGTGCAGGCGATTCCTTCCGTCCGGAGCAGGGTCGCCAGTATTTCGGCCGTTTCGACCCGAGCAAAATTCGCGATCTCAATCAAATGTTCCATGCCTCTTCCTTTAACATCCGGCAAAGGTATGAAAAAAAGTCGTACCTTTGGCGGCGTAAATTTGGAGAATGTCGTTCTATGAAAATTAAAATTGTCAACAAATCACGCCATCCGTTACCGCAATATCAAACGCCTCTGTCGGCAGGAATGGATGTTCGGGCGAACTTGTCGGAACCCGTTGAACTGAAACCGCTGGAGCGGAAACTGATCCCAACGGGTTTGTACGTCGCGTTGCCGGAAGGTTACGAAGCGCAGATGCGCCCGCGTAGCGGACTGGCTGTCAGGCATGGCATCACGCTGCTCAACACGCCGGGAACCATTGACGCCGATTACCGGGGCGAAATTGGCGTTATTCTGGTGAATCTTTCTTCCGAACCGTTCGTCGTTCGCGATGGTGAACGTATCTGTCAGATGGTGATCGCTTCGCACGTTTCCGCCGAGTGGCAGCCGGAAGAAGTGTTGAACGACACGGAACGCGGCGCGGGCGGATTCGGTCATACAGGGAAATAAACGATACAAAAGGAATTTGCTTATGAAATATACATTTCTTGTGATCCATTCGGTTCTTTGCCTTGCGGCAGGGACCTTCCCCGCTGGGGCACATGCCGGGCAACCGCATCCGGTGCAACCGAACGCGACTCAACCTTCCGTCCAGCGGAAGGTGGATTATTTTTTTCTGGAAGGGATTAATCTGAAAAATGCAGGCAAGTTTGATGCAGCTTATGAAGTCTTTAAACACTGTCTTGAAATAGATTCCACTTCATCGGCCACGCTTTTCGAACTCTCGTCGTTCTACCTGCAAACGGACGCGCCGGAAAAAGCGGTCGCCTGCCTGCGAAAAGCCGTCGCCTGCCATCCGGACAATTTTACCTATAAACTGGCGCTCGCCTCCATTTTCCTGAATCAGGGTATGTATGGGGAAGCGGCAGACGCCTACGAAGAATTAGTCAGGGCGCATCCGGGCAAAGTCGAACTGAATTACTACCTGGCCGAAGCCCTCACCCGCAAGGGAGACATCGACGAGGCGATCCGGGCGTTTGATCTTCTGGAAGAAATGGCGGGCATGAGCGAACCGCTTTCCATGCAGAAGTACAGGCTGTACATGACGCTGGAACAGCCGGAAAAGGCATTTGACGAACTGAAAAAACTGGCCGCCAAATACCCCGGTGATGCGCGGTATATTATCCTGATCGGAGACCTCTACCTGGAACGGAAAGAGACCGAACGCGCCTGGGAATGCTATCAAAAAGCCTGTACCATTGACCCGGAGAGTCCATATTACACCGTGTCCATGGCCAACTACTATGCCACTATCGGCCGGCCCGACTCGGCAGAAGCACAGATACACGCGGCGCTGGTCAACGAAAAACTGGATGTGGACATCAAAGTCGGGATTCTTTCCCGCTACATCCAGCGGTTGCAGCAGTCCAGCGACGAGATGAAAATCGCCAATACACTCTTCCAGACGTTGCTGGAACAGCATCCCGAAGAGGTCGAACTGAAACTGTTTTACGGCATGTTGCTGGTGTATCAGAAAAACCTGGAAGAAGCGCATTTCCAGTTTCAGCTGGCGACCGAAATGGAGCCTGACAACGAACGCGCCTGGCAACAGCTCCTGAACCTCGCCTTTCAGCGAAAAGAGGCGAAAGAAGCCGTCCGCATCTGCATCAAATGCCGGGAACTCTTTCCGGAAGCGACGGAATACTACTATTATCTGGGAGTCGCGTACTACCAGTTGCAGCGCTATCAGGAAGCCATCGACACGTATTACGAAGGATTGAAGGTCATTCCCGAGTCGAACCGTTCGCTGCGTTCCGACTTTTACGGCCAAATCGGCGACATCCGTTACCAGATGAAGCAACTCGACGAAGCGTTCGCCGCGTATGAAGAAGCGCTGAAATACAACGAGCGGAACATCCCCATCCTGAATAATTACAGCTATTTCCTTTCGCTGGAAAAAAAGGACCTGGACAAGGCGGAACGGATGAGCGCCCAGTGCATCAAGGCCGAACCGAATAATGCCACCTATCTGGATACGTATGCATGGGTTTTCTTTGTGAAGGGGAACTACATGCTGGCCAAAGTCTACATCGAAAATGCATTGCGGAATGATACGACGAACAGTCCGGAACTGCTCGATCACTACGGCGACATCCTGTATGTGACCGGAGAACGGGAAAAGGGACTGGAACAGTGGATGAAAGCGAAGGAAGCCGGCAAAAACACGCCGACACTGGAGCGTAAAATCGCCGAAAAAACGTACCTGGAAACGCCGAAAGATGAACAATAAGACTGCCCTGTTCGCCCTTTGTCTGAGCGGTTTCTTCCTCGCGGCCGGCTGCCGCGTGTCGAAACTCCCGCCAGCCGCCGGTACGGAAACGACCGGTCGCCTGGATACGGAAGAAGCTTTCTTTCTTTCTGTCCGGGAACAGCTGTTCCGTTACGAGACGCTGTCGGCGCGGATGCAGGTCGAACTGACGCTGCCGGCCGGGAAAACGTTCAGCTCCCGCGCCAGCCTGAAAATCCGGAAAAACGACCAGATACAGCTTTCCCTGCAACCGTTACTGGGCATCGAAGCCTTTCGCATAGATCTCACTCCGGACAGCATTTGGATTGTCGACCGGCTGAACAAACGCTATCTGGCGGAAAATTTCAGCCGCCTCAAAGACACGTTCCGGGTCGAATTTAACTTTTACAACCTGCAAGCCCTCTTCACCAACCAACTTTTCCTCCCGGGCGAAACGGAACTGCCGGAAAATGCTTTTACCCGTTTCCGTCGGCTGCCGGCAGCCGACGGTCACACGCTGCAAGCGCAGAACACGTCCCGGTGGCAATATTCCTTCACGACCGGACGCGACTGGAAATTATACGCCTCCCGAATGGTCGACACGGCCTCGGAACACGCACTGTACTGGGATTACGCCGATTTCCGCCCGGTTGGCGCACAGCTTTTCCCGATGAAAATACATGCCGGGTGGACGGACGGAAAAGAGACACAGAGCGCTCTTTCGGTAAATTATTCCCATATCGACGCGGATGTTCCGGTAGAAATAAGACCTGTCATTCCGGCGGGCTACGAGCGAGTGAACCTCTCACAAATCCGGAAAATGTTTGAATAACCATGAAGTACATCCACTCCGCCTTCTCCATCCGTAACAGCCTGGCGGCGACACTGCTGACGGCGTGCCTTGTCTTCTCCGCGGTACCCGTTTCGGGGCAGACGCGCGTGATGAAACAGCTGGAAGAAAAACGGAAATCGGCGCTGGAAGAAATC
>JAISWC010000041.1 GCA_031271245.1 Tannerella sp.
ACATGCACGGCTATCGGCTTCTCCAGTTTATCGTTTAGACAGCCGCACTAAAAAAGCGTGAAACTGTCGTTTAATTGCTTACTTGCAAGTCCGGTACCTGAGAAGACCGTTGTGTCCAAATAAGCACGACAGTCCACGCCTTGTGAGCGTGAACCTTCGCGACTTATTCTCAGACACATTTAGAAATTTCTCAGGTTTCTGACTTGTGAGAATAAGGGCTAAATTCCATTAATTATTTAATCTTCAATCATTTACTATTTACATATAATTAGTATTTGTCAAAATTCAGGATGCAAAGGTACTCATTTTTCGTGAATTATACGTCATTATCTGAAATGTTATCGGCTGATTTATAAAAATTTTGACGTTTTTCTGCCCAACCTGCGACAAATATCACTCATTAGTAACCTGTTACTTCATTTTGCCGCTTCTTTCCGATTTTGGTTCTTGTATTTTGCGAACTCCTATTCACTGCTGATCTCCGCGCGCTCCTGTTTCGTCAGCAGGCTTACCACGACGATGGCCAGCACGGAGAGGGGCAGGGCATAGAGGATGGGGTCGACGGCATACCAGGGATAGACGTCGACCAGTACATCCCTGCCTGTAAGCCAGTGGCAAAGTCCGACGGCTTTGGCTTCGGCCCGGTGGATAAAGAGCATGGCGAACAGACTGACACCCAGTCCGACCCCGAGGCTTGCCAGCGCTCCCTGCCGGGTGACCCGTTTCCAATAGAGCGAACAGAAATAGGCCGGCAGGAACGTTGCGGCGCAGACGCCCATGAACAGCGCCGTCCCGCGGGCAATGATACCGGCGCTCAGCGTGTAGCAGATAATGTAGCTCAGCAGAATGGAGATCAGTACACCCACGCGGATGCTGAAGGTGGAATGGGCATGTTGGGAGGGCCGCAGTTTCGGAAACACGTCCGACCCGAAGGCCGCCCCCATCGTATGAAACTGGGCGCTGAGCGTCGACATGCTGGCCGAAAGGATGCACAGCATGAAGAACGCGCCGAACCACTGGGGCATGGACTGATTGATAAGCAGCGGAATGATTTTGTCCATGTCTCCGACTGCTTCGGAGGCGACTACGCCCTGCGTCTTGTAGAAAAAGAGGTTCGACAGGGCGCCGACGTGATAGATGGTGCCGACGGTGATAATCAGAAACACGCAGCCTATCAGCACGCCGCGATTCAGCTGTTTCGCGCTGTCGACCATCATGAAGCGAACCACGAGCTGGGGCTGCGCCAGACAGCCGATGCCGACGCCCAGGATCAGCGAGGTGACCAGCGTGTACCACTGCGGCGAACCGGCTACCGGCATCCGCGTCCATCCCTGGTGACCCAGCGCCTGGAAGCGTTCGGGTACCGACTGTGCAAGGTCTGCAAGGTCTGTCAGTTCGCGGTTGGCTTCCGTGAAGCCCATGCCGAGTACCCGGTAGAAGCCGAATAGCAGGAACAGCATACAGGCGAACATGATGACGGCCTGCAGGGCATCGGTGTAGAGCACGCCCTTGATGCCGCCGGTGATGACGTAGGCCGCCACAATCAGCGTGAAAATCAGCAGCGCCAAGTGGAGGTCGATGTGAAACATCTGTTCGATAAACACGGCGCCGCCCTTCATCACCACCGCCGCATAGAGGGGCATTCCCACAAATATCACCGTCGCCACCAGCACCTGGACGGCGCGCGAGCGGTAATGCAGTCCGAGGAACTGCGGAAACGTGCGGGCGTTGTAGCGTGAGCCGAGTTTGCGGGTACGCTTGCCGAAAAAGATGAAGGCAATGACTACGCCCGTGAACATGTTCAGCAAGCAAAGCCACTGAATCCCCATTCCGAACGTGGCTGCCACTCCGCCGAAGCCGACGATGGCCGAGGCGGAGATGAACGTGGCGCCGTAGGACAGCGCCATAATGACCGGGTTGACCCTGCGACCGGCCAGCAGATAGTCGTTCGCGTTTTTGGTGCGTTTGTATCCCAGATACCCCAGCCATGCGACGATAAACATGTAGACAATAACAATAATTCCGAGTTGTAATGTATTCATCCCAGTATAAATAATTTTGATTAGTAATTAATCCCCGTCCGTATCTTCCTCTCTGTTCCAGCGCGAGAGGCCATACCACAACGCGAATATCAGGCAGACAAAAGCCAGCAGATACGCCATCCAGATTCCCGGATCTTCAATTCCAAACATAAGACACTTTTTTAGAGGTTTATTAAATCGTTTTCAGTAAGATACTCCAGATTCTGCCGGCGAATGACTTCGTGCGCCGCTTCGCGGTCGCTGGTGCGCAGAATCAGGATAGACTTCCCATCGAGCGAGAAGCAGTACATATATTCAATGCTCAGCCCCGACCGCGAGAAGCAGCACAGCGTGTGGGCAAAACTCTCCGCGCTTGACGGCGAGACGATGGCCAGTACTTCCGTCAGGTTGGCGCTCACGCTGTTTTCCTTCAGCAGGCGGAATGCCCGCTGCGGGTCGCTGACTATCAGCCGCAGGATGCCGTATTCCGACGTGTCGGCGACTGTCGCGGCGACAATGCGTATCTGTTCATTCGCCAGAAACGTCAGTATCTCGCACAACTTGCCGTACTTGTTTTCGATAAAAATAGAAATTTGATTGACTGTCATGATTATTTAATTCAAAAATTCAACGATTCAGAGATTCGGGGATGTCACAGCTTGCGCAAGTCCTTTACGCGCACCGCTTTCCCCTCCTGCACGGGCAACGAGCCTTTGGCAACAAGTTTCAGGTGGGGCGTAATCAGCAACTCGTCCTTCAACTGACGGACAACGTCTTTCGTCAGGCGCTGCAACGCCCCGTAGTTGTCGGTATGCAGGTCGTTCAGTTCCACCTCAACAAGCATCTCGTCGCTGTTGCCGACCGTCTCGACGGTAATCAGGTAGTTTCCGCCCAGTTCGCCGAACGCCATCAGGATTTTTTCGACCTGTACGGGGAAGATGTTAACGCCCTTGAGGATGATCATGTCGTCGCTGCGTCCCTTGAAGCGGTCGATCCGGCGATGGGTACGTCCGCAGGGACATTCGCCGGGCAAGAAGCGCGTCAGGTCGCGCGTGCGGTAGCGTATCAGCGGCATGGCTTCGCGCCGGAGGGTCGTGAGCACCAGTTCGCCGGTTTCGCCGTCGGCCACGGGCCGGAGCGTCTCCGGATCCACGATTTCGGCAATGACGTAGTCTTCCCAGATATGCAGTCCGTTCTGTTCGGGACACTCAAAGGCCACGCCCGGCCCGTTCATCTCCGACATGCCGAAGCAGTTGTAGGCCTTCACGCCGAGCAGTTGTTCAATACGCCGGCGCTGCTCTCCGGAATGGGGTTCCGCGCCGATGCAGATCGTATGCAGGTGCGTGTCGCGCCGGGGATCGATACCCAGTTCGCCGAACACCTCCGCCAGCCGCGTCGCGTAACTGGGGATGATGTGCAGGCAGGTAGTACCGAAATCGGTAATGAACTTGATCTGGCGTTTGGAATTGCCGGCGGCGGCGGGGACGGTCAGCGCCCCCAGCCGTTCGGCGCCGTACTGGAATCCCAGTCCGCCGGTAAACATCCCGTAGCCCGAAGTGTTTTGGAAGACGTCCGTGTCGCGCAGGCCGACCATGTAC
>JAISWC010000042.1 GCA_031271245.1 Tannerella sp.
GCCTTTATTTTTATTGTCAATCCGAATAATCCCGTCGGTTCGTTAGCGCATCATCAAATTGTAGATATTTACACGCAGCAAATCACCAACTGGAATGAAGTTGGCGGAAACAACAGCGCCATAAATCCTTATATAAGAAATCAAAACTCCGGAAGTCAGGAACTTATGGAAAGTCTGGTGATGCAGGGAACGCCCATAGCCGAGTTTCCGGTAGAATTTGAAATTTCAGGTATGATACCTGTTTTCGTTTATGTAGGAGGCGAAAAAGGCGAAAAAAACAGTATTTGCTATACGGTTTATTATTTTAAAGAGCGAATGGTGATAGAAGAACACAGAAACACCGTGAAAACAATTGCCGTAAACGGAATTTTGCCAAACAGGGAAACCATATCAAACCGGACATATCCTTTTGTAGCGGAGGTTTACGCCGTTATCCGCAGTGATTTGGATAAAAATTCCATGGCATACAAACTTTATGAACTGCTGCAAACGCCAGCCGGAAAAGCTGTAATTGCCGAAAGCGGATATATACCTAATTGATTTTTAGCGATTTTATAACAAAAGAAGATTGATTTTTCGACCCAATAATATTATTGATATGAACAAAAAAATCAAACTCATCATTTTATTTATCAGCGCCATTACCATGCAGATGTCGGCACAGGAACGTCAGCCTGCGGGCATGATACGCGGACAAACGCTGACGGTCAAAGTGCATAACATTAAACCGGTCGGCGGCAATCTGATGGTTGACGTGTTCAACAGTGAAACCGGTTTCCCCGATGTTTACTTCAAGGGCGAAAAGTTCAAATCACCGATACCGTAACGGTCGTTACATTCACCGGTTTACCCGCAGGGAAATATGCGGTTTCGGTCTATCAGGACATGAATAAAAACGGACAACTGGACAAAAATATCTTCGGTATCCCGAAAGAAAAATACGGTTTCAGCAACAAAGCCAATAAACCCGATTACAAAACTGTTTCCTCCCATATAATATCACTCTTTCAGATTTTTGCCATTGTGCCGGTATTACCGTTTTTTCTATAGTAATTTCAACTTCTTCTATAATAATATCAACCCTTCGGGTTTGTGTCTCTACGGCTTTCGCTGTAAAAAATCCCGAACCTTAGGGATGACAATATTATAGCAAAACAACCTTATATCCCCTGTCGCCATTGAGCGTAACGATATATATGCCGCGCGACAGGCGAACGGCCGTAACACCGTCGGCGGCAATGGTGAAGTGGCGGTGCAGGACGCCATCCGGCGTGCAGATGCGTACCGTGCTGCCTTCTTTTGTGCGGATGTACAGGTAGTCGCCGTTTGACCATATCCTGTCGCCCGTGTCGATGACTCTGTCTTCTGTAATCTCCTTTTCTTTCGGATCGTCCTTGAGCGGCGCAAAGCCGGCGCGGAGTTCGACGTTGCCGTATATTACCAGGTCGTCATAATTCATGATTCCCGAATCGGCGGGGATGATTTCGCCGCGCAGCGAGACGTATTCGCTGTAGCTCCAGCCGGCAAAGACGTAGCCGCTGTCCGGCACAATCCGGATGCCGGCGCGGGGAGACGTCCTGTAGTCGATCGCCTGTTCCCCGGCATTAAAGATATGTCCGCCGGCGGAAGCCGAGAAGGTTACGATGGAAACACCCGCGCCTTGGTGGTACGTCCTGTTGGTCATTACAAGGAGCGTATCGCTTACCTGCACCCAGGCGCTGTTGATGTAGAGCGGCTGCGAAGCTGACGCGCCGCTTTCGGGCGTTGCATCGAAGCTGACTCTTACGGTGGCGTACGGCGCAAGGTTATCTATTTTAAACC
This sequence comes from Tannerella sp., assembly GCA_031271245.1. GTDB lineage: Bacteria > Bacteroidota > Bacteroidia > Bacteroidales > Tannerellaceae > Tannerella. Next base: position 1,822 of record JAISWC010000042.1, read on the forward strand.
TGACGACGTCGCGTTCGGGAAAGATTCCCGCCTTGGGAAAAGATGCTGTACCGCCGGAGGCGTTGCCTGCATACTTCAGGTATGGCGGCAGTGTATCGGTAACAACCACGCTGTCGCCGGCGTGGAGGTTGGCGTTGATGGCCGTGATTTCGTACCTGATTTTCTCGCTGTACAGCACCGAAACGGGATTCGAATAGCGGCCGGTATCCTGCTCGCCGCCAAGCGTGGCGTCCTTGTGTATCAGCAGGTCGAGGGCCGGGTTGATGCGTACCTGGATGCTGTCGCCGCAATCGCAGTCACATTCCGCCTGGAAGCGATACACGCCGTTGCGGTCGTTGAGGCGCACGACGAACTGCACGAACGGTGGCAGGACTTTGACGTCCGGTATGCCGAAGGTCAGGCAGGCCGTGTTGCCGGGCATGATGTATCCGGGGATGCTGTCGGTCGTGATACGGTTGGCGGGTATGGCGTCGTCGCGGTAGAGCGTGGCATAAACGGGGCTGCCCAGCGCGGCAGCGCCGCGGTTGGCGATGCACACGTGTACCGCAATCGAGTCGCCGTCGCGGAAAACAGAGGTCTGTGCAGGGTCGAATATGGCGTCGGGCGTGAGCCAGACGGGCATGCTGTACGCGTTTATCACCGTCTGCTGCTGCAGGAAGGCGTTGTACGGGCGGACGTTGTCGTCGTCGTTCGACGGGGGAGGAGCCGTCAGGCCGTCGGAGCCGGGAAACTCCGTCGCCGGGTTCAGCGGATACTGCGGGACGGTCAGGTCTTCGTTGATGTTAACCGCATTGTATGCGTGCTGGTTCCATACGCTACGGGCGGAAGCCCACTGGCCGGGCGTCAGGCTGCCGTAGCGGACGATACGGGTGCCGGTATAGCCGTCTACCGTTCCTGAAACGAGGATATCGGCATGGCTGTCCCTGTCCAGGTCCACGATCACCGGATATTCGGTCTGCGTTCCGGATACGCAGGGATGTGTGACGATATTATCTCCCGTAACGCCGTCCATGATACGGAGGAGCGTCATGTCCCGGTAGACAAGTTCCACCATGCCGTCCTGGTTAAAGTCGAACATCGACATGGCCGTTGCGCCGGAAGCGTCGGAAGTACCTTCTTGCCAGAGTTGCGTAAAGGTATTCGAAACCACATCGTAAGAATAGGCCTCTACCTTGTCGGTATATGCAAAGGCGATGTCGGGGAGGCTGTCGCCGTTGATGTCTCCTGCCGAGGCGCGGGAGACAGGCAGGCTAGCGGACAGCAATATGGTTTGCCCGATTTGGGCGGATGTCGCCCCGTCCCATGCATAGACAGCCGTATTGATTGCTTCGCCGGTGACAATCGCATCCAGGTCGCCGTCCAGGTCGATGTCGGCCACGGAGGTAAATCCGTCCGGCATTGCTATCTGCGCCAGTATTACGGCGGAGTTTTGGGAGGCGTCGGTGCGGCTGTTAATCGTCACTTTGTAAACGGTGTTACCGGCGGCGACATCCTGTATGCCGTCGTTGTCCATGTCGGCAAACACCGGCATGGAAGAAGCCGGGCCTCCGGCGGAAATTCCCCTGCCGCCCGTCGGCAGCGTGACCAGCAGCACGCCCGTCCGGGCGTCATAAATACTGTTTCCGGCAAGGATTTCAGCATACCCGTCGCCGTTGATGTCTGCGATAATCGGGCTGGGGGCGCCCGACGGCGTAAAGGCCGCCGGCGATACCCATTCCGGGATATTCGGGGTACTGCCGTAAGGGGCATAGCAATACAGTTTGTTGTCCGTAGCGGCCACGACGATTTCACCCTTCCCGTCGCCGTCGATGTCGGCAATCAGGAAGGCCATCGTGTTATCGTTCTGCACGGGGGTTGCCAGCGTAATGGTCCGTATCAGCCGCAACGAGTCGTTAAAGATGAGCATGGCGGTTGACAGATCGCCATCGTTAGCGCCGTTGTCCGGCGCGACCACTTCCAGCCTGCCGTCAGGGTCGCCGTCCAGGTCTCCCACAAAGGGAGTGGCGAGGAAATGTACCGCGACGTCGCTTACCGCCTTCCGTTCGATGTCCCATATCGTCCCGGGCGCGGGGATGTAGCAGTCCGCGCCGCTGATGTTGTCGGGCGGATTAGCAATATAGACGTAGATGACGGCAGTGGAGGTGAACTTGCCGTCCTGCTGCGAGAGGGCGTAATAGATTGTGTCGATGCCGGCGCCGTTCGGGGGAGGCGTGTACTGTACCGAATCCGAAGAACTCTGCGGCGTCGGGCGGGTGCCGCGTTTGGGCATGCCCACATCGAAGGTGAACGCTTGTGGGGGAATGGAGTCGTTTACCCTGGGGTTGAAGGCGATGGAATTGTTGACGAATGTGTTGTATGCATCGTTGACGGCCAGCAGCGCCGGGCCGTCGGAGGCGTCGCGGGTGGCGGAATCGCAGACGGCCTGGTCGCTGAACGTGTCGCCCGCATCGTTGAGGCGGATGCGGAGCGTCGCGGCGTCGCCCCATCCGGCCAGATAGTTAGGAATACCGAAGGTGATGCGCGTCGTGTCGTCGTGGGGGACGGCGAGGGGATAAGGATACGTATATTTCACGGCGTTACCCAAAGTATTTTTATAAACGGTAATGTGGAAAGGCGCGGAGAAAGGTGCATCGCCAACATTACCCGCATCGACGGTGACGAACATTGTGTCCTTCACAGCGTCGTAGAAATAAAACGTCGAATCGACGGTGGGACGGGGCGCCGGCCAGAAGGGGAGGCCGTTCTGCCCCAGTATGGTTTGCTGTTGCAGGAAGGCGTTGTAGGGCTGCACGCCACCGCCGGCGCCGGGGAAAACGGCGGCCGGATTGATCTGGCCTGTGGGGATAGTCAGGTCGTCATTCACGTGGACGGAGAAGTAGGCGTACTGGTTCCATACCTTGCGTGCCGGCGCCCAGTCGGCGCCGTCAGCTTCGTAGATTTTCAGCGCAGCTTCTTCGCCGGAGACACTTCGGGAGATAACGATTTTCGTTTTCCCGCCGAGACCGGCGACTATGGGGTATTCGCCCGCGGTGTTGGCGGAACAGAGATATTCCGCCAGGTTATATACGATCGTGTCTTCTCCGGTGATGTGGCTTTTGCCGCTGCCGTTGATGATGCGCAAGTGTGAGTTGTCGCGGTAAACAATTTCGGAAATGCCGTCCTGGTTGAAATCGAAGAGGGTCATGCCGGTAAAGCCGGAACGGTCATAGGTGGAGAGGGGTTGCGGCCAAGCAGGTTGCAGGATGGGATTGCTGTCCACGTAGCGGAAAGCCCGGGTGAGGGGAACAGCGCTGGCGTTGTCGGGTTTATCGACGGTGTTGAAGACGATTTCGGGGCGTCCGTCGCCGTCAATATCGCCTAACATGGCGATGCCCTGCGCGCGGACCTCCGTCAGCGTCTTGCAGGCAAGTACGGCGTTTTTGTAGGGGCTCCAGACATAAATGTATGAAATGCCGTTTGTATTGTCAATGTTCATGACCACGGCGTCCGGGTGGCCGTCGCCGTCCATGTCGGCCAGGTGCGTGGGGCCGTCCGCCGGGGCGACGGTCGTTCCGTCTTCCATTTTGAAGGAGGGCAGGGTGATGACCGGCTGAATGGAATTGCCGGCTGTGCCGTTGCGGTCGGTGATGTCCACACTGTACACCTGGTTACCGGCGACGAGTTCGAGGCGGCTGTCGCCGGTAATGTCGGCCGCCACGGTACGGTATCCGTTATAATTCGAGAAGACAATACCCTGTCCCCTGTTGTTTGTACTGCCGCCATCAGCCAGAAGTTTCCCTGTTGCGGCGTCGAAGATACGGTTATTGATATAGATTTCGGCCCATCCGTCGAGATTGAAGTCGGCAAAGCCCATGCCGACGGGTGCGAGGGTTGCTGCCGCTGCGTACAGGTTGTCGGATTGCCACAACTGGTTTCCGAAATAGTCGTAGGCATACAGGTATCCGTTTGATGCAGCAACGACAAGCAGGGTCGTGTCGGATGTCGCCGTCCGTTTGACCCGCGCTACTCCGTATTTCCCGGAAAGAGGGGTTACCGTCGCCGTATTGATTCTGCGGATAAACTGCCCGTCGCTGTTGTAGAAGTTCACTGCATTGAGGGTGCTGACGGGTTTTACCTGCGTGGAGCCAGTGATGATTTCGGCTGTGCCGTCGCCGTCCATGTCGCCGGCAAGTATTTCGGAATGAGCGTACATGTAATGCTCCGCCTGGTCGTAACCCTGAATCTCGGCTTCGCGCATGCCCCACGCTTTTGCAGGGGGCAGGACATAGCACTCGGCGTCGCTGATGTTGTCGGGCAGGCGGTGGTGTACGGCGGTGAACGTCGTCGTACAGCCCACGACGGCGTCAGTAACGTCGACCGTGATAAACTTCTCGTCGTCGTTGTCCCAAGTAGCGGTATATGTGGCGGCAGTGGAGACCTGGACGCCGTCCACGCGCCAGACGTAACTCACGCCGATGGCAGATTCTCCATTGAGATCGACGCCGTAGGTATATGTACCGGCGCCGACACCGTTGCCGCCGCTACGTGTGATCCGGTAGTCGTAAATGCGTTCGAACACCCAGATGGAATCGGTTGAACTTCCGGGGTCGTAATCGACCGTCAGGTAATACAGCCCGCGCTGGGTGGCCTCGAGCGTGGAGGTATGAACAGGCGAGATTGTACCGTCGGGCAGTGTCCAGGTATAGTTTGCGGCATAACCGCCGTCGAGCGTGGGATTCGCGCCGCCTTTGCAGCACCAGATGGTGTCTTCGGCAAAATGCAGCGAGTTGAAGAAGGTCGAGAAATTGCCGTAGCAGGTCATTGTCTGTGCTCCGGGATTGGCGGCAATATATCCCAGCGAGAAGACACTGTTGGGGTTGGCAATGGTAACAACTTTGTCGTTCACAGTAGAGGCCGTCAGATCGAACTTTGCGAGCGACCATCCGGTAATGCTGGGCACGGTGATCGGCGTGCCGACGTCAAGCGGCGAAGCTGTGCCGTTGCCGTATTTGACGGTGAAGTCCGACTGTGTACCTGTACGGTAAACAATGAACAGTTTGTGATTCGTCGCGTTGGTGGCCCAAAAAGTGACGCTTTTCTGGTTCAGGGCATAGATGGAAGGCAGTATGGCGGCGCCTTCTTCGTTGTATCCCGTACGCTGGTAAACGTATATCGGATAGTTTGCCTGGACGGTTGCGGCGACGTCTGCCGTAGCAAAGGTATAGCGTTGCGTGGCGCCGGCGCTCATGTTACTGGCAAACGTCGTGCCGTTGACGGTTACGTTAGTGCCCGACTGGGTGGCTACGACGTAAAACCGGTCGGAGTTTGCCGTTGTCCTGTATCCTTTCGGCACGACATACGTTGTACCGAGGCTCGTCACGGGAACGATCTGGTCGCCCGACGTATCGCCGGCTACCAGATCTTCAATAATCGTGACGGCGATGTCCTTGTCTGCCGTTATGTGCGTGCCGCTCAGCGTAGGCGTCTGGTTTGCGGTATATTCTACTATTTTCAGCGTTTCCCCCCTGTCGAGCGTATCTTTCAGGATTGTGCCTGCCGCCCAGGAAGCGCCGTTGACCCTTATTATTCCAGTGGGATTGACGATGACTTCGGTATCGTCCTCGGTCGCCACGATGTCAATCTGGTCGTAGGCGTTTGTGTAGCCTCCGGTCGATGAAGCGTTGTCCGACTGCATGGGGACGTAAAACTCCCTGCCGAGCGCCTGTGCGCCTTTCAGTGTGAAAATATCGCGCGAATCGGTGCTGGCAATCATGTAGTACGCAGAAATCTGCTGGGTGGAAGTGATGTGGACGCCATACTTGGTGACGTTGCCGGCCTGCGAAAAGGGATTCTCCACTTGTGCAGCTGCGGCTGCGGTTGTCAGGTCGTATTTCCAGTAGCCGCCGGCAGGGATGGTATATGTGGAATCCTGCGGCGAACCGCCGTTGTAGAACCTCATCGTAACGTCAGCCGGTACGTTTGCCATGTTAGTAATCATGAAAAACACCGGAATATGCCACTGAGGCGACGGGCAGGGAGCGACAAACCAGTATTCCCTGTTCTGCGCAGCGGTCTCACAGGGTTTGAAGATTCCTGCGGAAAACAGGATGATCAGGCACAAATAACCAATGTTCCGTTCAATTCTGTTTGTTATTTCCATACTTACAATAAGTAAAATTAATTTTGCCATAATAAATAGTTTTAATCGATGTCCGGCTGGATTTATAATCCAGCCGTATGGAATATAAGGATTTTAAATCTCTGTATTCAGGGTAAGGAACAGATTGCAAATCCATTCCGATAGAGTTACGG
>JAISWC010000121.1 GCA_031271245.1 Tannerella sp.
ATATAAATCATTTAAACACGGAGACACGGAGAACACGGAGGTTTTTTTTCTGTGTCCTTCTGTGTCTTCCCGGTGGAACGCTGTGTAAGAAAAAAGTGACACGGAGAGACACGGAGTTCTCCGGGCAGGCGCAGAGGGGAAAAGCCTCCGTGTTCTCCGTGCCTCCGTGTTTAAAGGAACAGTTGATCATTTTCCCACCGCCACGACTTCTACCGGGCCAATCAGTCCGGAGGACTGCAAGGGCGACTCGGCTGTCAGCTTGATGTAGCACGACTGGAAAATCCGTTCCTGTTCGGGCAGTTGCCGGTCGCCAATCAGCCGGTTGCGCCACGTGTTGACGACTTCAATCTCCAGCGTGTTTTCGCCGGGACGAATCTGTCCGGTCACATTCACGCGATAAGGTTCCGTCCACGCGCCGCCCGCGTACACGCCGTTCACTTTTACCTTCGCCATGGCGCTCAGCGCTCCAAGATTGAGGTAGAACGTTTTCCCCTGTGGAAGTTCGCCGACATTCACTTTGGTCGTGTAGATGGCCGTACCCGAATAATAGCGTATCCGGGGGTCGTCGGACAGCGTCCAGTCTTGCAGTTTCGGGAAAGTCACCGTTTCGGACGGGCCGCGTCTCACGGCATCGTGCTCGAACGTGACTTCCCACGGCGTATTCACCGTAGCAATCACTGCCGGTTGCGGAAAATTGGCCGCCACATCCTTCGCCGAAGGACGTCCTTTTTCGCGGAACACAATCAGGGCACTGCCGGCAGGCTCCAGCTGCAAGGGGATAGCCGTCGTTTCCCCGGTCTGTTCGAATGCCGGCAGGGGACGGATTTCGCCCGTAAGCGCGTCCCACAGTTCGGGTTGCAGGCCCTTTACGCGGAATTGGGTACGGATACGGATGCTTTCTTCGCGCTGGTTGGAGATGAAATAGATTTCTTTTCCGTCAAGCGTGCGATGGGTAAACAGGACATGGCCGTCCGAAAGGCAGTCGGGCACGACATTCAGCAGGGCAAAGACCTCTTCGAGCGTCATATCGTTAAGAACAAGCCCTTTTCCGTAGCTGCGCTTTTGGGCAGGCAAGTCGCCCCACAGCTTCCGGGCCAGTTCGTCGACCTGTCTGTCGGCTGCAGGATAGTCCTTCAGGCTTGGCGAGCGACTCGGCGGACTGCCCAGTACAACGGCGCCGTCGGCAACCAGCTGCTCGATTTTCCGCAGCAGTTCGGGGCGCATTGTTTCAAGCGGCGGGAGCACAAGCACGCGGTAAGATGTACCGTGCGGCAGGACAAGCCGACCATCTTTCACCGACATGTCGCGGAGAATCACTTCGGCGTTGATATAATCGTAGTTGAATCCCTTCGGCAGTTCGGGATGACGGATGCCGGTCATTTTCGGCGCGTCTTCGCCGATAAAATACGCTACATCCGCTATGTTCAAACCCTGCTGCAACATGAAATTGCACCGTTTGAGATACAGCGTAAACAAATCCATCTGACTGAACCAGGTATTTTTCCGGTTAAATTCATTGCCGAACCACCCATCAATGCCGGGATAGTCGTTCTCGTAAGGCTGTTCGATATACACGTGAAGCAGCGTACTGTTGACGCCTTCGGTAAACGACCAGTCGCCAAGTCCCTTGAAATGCTTTGGATAACGTGTAAAGGCGGGGCCTCCGCTGGTGAAGGATTCCGCCGACACCTTGTTTTTGCCGTAAATATGCGCACAGGAAGCGGCCACACGGTTTTCGTAACGGTCGGTGCCGCTGCCGTCCCAAAATTCTCCGCCCACTTCGTCCGACTGTCCGCCATACTGCAAAAACTCGCCGGGAAAACCCCAGTGGCCGTAATTTTCCAGCCACGTTGTCAGGCCGTGCCGGTGACTGATTTCGCGCAGTCCACCCACATAGTCGTACGAAACCTTGTCGGCCACCAGCCGGCGCACATCCCACAGGAAACGGTCGGACAAATCCGCACTGCCGATGATGTGCCCCTGAAAGACGGGCAAAAACGGCGTCGCATCATATCCGTATCGCTGTTTGAACTCGTCCGAAAAACCGTCGGTAAAATTCTGGCTACCCATTTCGTAACTGTCTGCTACAACGACTTTGAAAGAGGTGCGGTCTTCCGCGGGAATCCGTTCCAGCACTTTGCCGATGAATCCGTCGAAATGTGCGGCCACATGCGCCTTGCTCATCTTGTCTACTTCCAGGCCTGTCCCTTCGGGCGATGCAGGCGAGTTTTCCACGCCCGTCAATCGCATTCCCGTACGCATGATGATCCAGTTGCCTTCGGGCGCGTCCCATTCCAGCAGGCCTTCGGGCGACATGCGGTCGGAAATGTCCACAACCTGTTCCGCTTGCGTCACGCGGACATTCTTCAATTCCGGCTGCGCGTCCCACAGGTAATAGTCCCATGGCGGGAGATTGCCTTCGGTCATTTTGGCCAGCGTCTTTTCGGCAAACCGTTCGAGCACGGGCGTGGATGTCAGGGTGATTTTGTGTATTTCGCTGTCGCCGTTTCCATGCCTGTCGAACAGAATCCGAAATTCCCGCGCTTCCGTTTCGCCAAGCGATACTACGATGGGTGAATAGGGGTCGAAGCCCACTTGCACGCTGTAATTGGTTCGCCGGGCGTCGAACCGCTTGATCGATTGGTATCCGGTGCCGTCTTTTCGACGGATCTCTCCCGTCACATTGAGATTGCCTGCCGGATAGATGGACAGGCTGCGCACGGTTTTCGCTTCGGGCAAAATGACGTCGAGCGCGGATTCGTCTTCCGACAAAACATACTTCGCCCGATTCGACGGCGACGGCGACTGCGACGGCAGCATTTTGAGATTGTGCGGCACGAGTTTCACGCCCGGAGCGTCCAGCAGATTCTGTCCGTAGTCCGCCGCGACGGGAAATGCGAGTACTTTCACATCCTGAAAGAAGGTATCGGGCGCGACGAGCAGTTGCGAAATCTTCGCAGGCCCCTTGACGCGCAGTTCCGACGACGCCAGATAACGCATGGCCTGTTCCGGTTTCACCCACGGCCCGCCCGACTGACTCCAGCCGGGACAGTTGAACATGCCGATTTCGATGTCCAGTTCGGAAGCCGTTTTCATCGCCGTGTGCAGCACCTCCCACCATTCGTCGGAAAAGACTTTTACCTTTCCGAAATAATCGCCGCTCACAATATTACTCCCGATAAACACGCGGTTGATACCGGCCTGTTTCATGGACTGCAGGTCTTTCACCACGCCTTCTTTCGAAATATGGTCGTTGATCCAATACCAATAAACACTCGTCCTGATACTGTCGGGAGGAGTTATAAAACCCTGCTCCACCGAAGAGAATTGACTGTTACAAGAAAACAGCAGCATAAGTAAACATGCTGCTGATAATGTCGATAATGATTTCATTTGCACAAAAATTTTGATTGTCAATATATTGTTAATAATCGTTCGGCAAATGTACGGATAATTTCTCAATTCATCATATTGTTTAACGCATTGATTATAGATATTCTGATACTGTTTGATAACAGGTTTTGCGATTCCGGTAGCCATGTGAATGAATGCCGGGTTTTCTGAGCAGTTTTGCGACATCGTATGGAGTGAATGGATGCAACCGTTTGAACGGAACATCAATGAAGAAAAACCCGGAATTCGCGCCCCCGGAAAGACAGGAAGAAAAAATCACCACAAGTAGTGATTGTCTCAATGCGGGAATAGCCGTTATTTTGCATCCGAATTTAAAATCGACAAATGAGAAGAAATATTTTGATATGGTTATGTGCATGTTGTGGAGGAGTATCCGTCTTCGCCCGGCAGTCGGGTGAAAATGAAACGGATACGGTACGTCTTTATGCGCTGGACGAGGTGGTAGTTGTCTCGTCCGTGAAGGAAACGAATCCATTCAAGGGACTGCCGGCCGCTGTTTCGCTGTTTTCAGCCTCACAGGTAGAGGGGATGAAAATGATTTCGATAAAGGATTTAAGCACGCTGGTTCCGAATGTGTACATCCCCGACTACGGTTCGCGGATGACCGTTCCCGTGTATGTGCGGGGGGTAGGCGAACGCAGCGCCGGCCAGACCATCGGCCTGTACGTCGACCACATGCCTTACTTGGACAAATCGGCGTTCGATTTCAATTTTGCCGGCATACAGCGGATTGAACTGTTGCGCGGGCCGCAGGGCACGCTTTACGGCAGAAACGCCATGGGCGGAATCATTCACATTCATACCTGTTCGTCACTTGATTACGAACAGGTTCGCGCCTCGGCGACCGGCGGAAGCTATGGCCTGTTCCGTGCGAATGTGTCCGTTTTGCGAAAACTGCGGCCGAATCTCGGTCTGTCTGTCAGCGGATATTACGACCGCAACGACGGCTATTTCACCAACCACTTTTCCGGCCGGCGGGAAGACGGGCTTGAAGCATCCGGCGGGCGCCTCCGGTTAGACTGGCAATGTTCCGACCGCTGGAAAGCGCAGCTGATGCTGAACTGCGACCGTACGAAACAGGGCGCTTTTCCATATGGCGCGTATGCGCCGGACGGCGCCATCAGCGAGCCGGACTATAACGACCCCGGCAGCTACGACCGGCAGGTGGCCGGCGGCAACCTCAACCTGCAATACACGGACGACCGCCTGCTGTTCAACGCCGTGACCGCCTGTCAGTATCTGAATGACGACATGTACATGGACCTGGACTACACGCCCTCTTCCCGTTTCACCATCAACCAGAAGCAGCGCCTCCGCACCTTTACGGAAGAATGGACGCTGAAGACCGGTTCGCCGGACAGCTGGCAGGGGCTGTTCGGCGTGTACGGCTTTGTCAGCCGCCTGAATACGTCGGCCCTGACCACGATGGGGGCGGACGGCATCCGCGAAATCATGCAGCCGATGTTCGACCGGATACATGAAGACAATCCCCGCGCACCCGTCATGACGGTAAAAGACGCGGCGATTCCCATCCCCGGACGTTTCCTGACGCCGGGTGTCGGCGGAGCGGTCTTTCACCAGTCCACTTACCGCAATCTGTTCACGGACGGCCTGTCGCTCACGACCGGCATCCGTCTGGATTATGAGCGCGTGAAGATAGACTATGACACGAATGTCGGGATGAACCTGGACGTTCAGATGGGGAACCGTCCGGCCGTGCCGATGCGTGCCGACACGACACTGCGGGGCGCCGGCAAAAATTCGTTCAGGGAAATCCTGCCCAAAGTGGCGCTGAAATACGAATGGAACGGTGGCGACTGCGTCTATTTCACCCTTGCCAGCGGCTACAAGGCGGGCGGGTATAACATTCAGATGTTCGCCGACCTGGTGCAGCAGGCGTTGCGTGAAAAGTACGCTCCGGCGGAGGCGCCGCTGAACGTGAACGAAACCGTTTCGTACCGCCCCGAATACAGCTGGAACTATGAGGCGGGCTATAAGGGCGAGTGGCTTGAACATGCGTTGCAGGGAGAAATCACGCTGTTTTACGTGGATGTGCGCGATATTCAGTTGACGAAGTTCGTCAACAGCGGTCAAGGACGGATGCTGAGTAACGCGGGACGCGTGGCAAGCAGGGGCGTGGAACTGAGCCTGTCGGCCCGTCTGTCGAACGAACTCGGCCTGACGGTCAATTACGGTTATACCCGTGCAACGTTCGGGAAGGAGGGCGACGACGGCGCCGGATATGCCGGGAAATACGTGCCCTATGCACCGCAACAGACCTTGTCGGCCAGCGCCTCCTACCGGAAATCATTCCGCAGCCGGTGGATTGACCGGCTGCTCCTGAACGCCCACTATCATGGCGCGGGGAAAATCTACTGGACGGCGGAGAACAGTGTGTCACAGGACTTCTACGGCCTGCTGAACCTGAAGGCTTCCGCAGCCAGAGGCATCTTCGAACTGTCTCTGTGGACAAGGAATACACTCAATACGGAGTATACCGCCTTCTATTTCGAGTCGATGGGACAATCCCTGGGGCAAAAGGGAAAACCCCTGCAGGCAGGCATTGATCTGAGCGTGCGATTCTGAAAGAAGTCATAAAAAAATCGGGTCGAAGGTGATGCGTTACAAAGAATCGCTTATCTTTGTGATGATTCTATAAATTGTGGTGGCATGAAAAAGCTCAATTTGATTGTGAACGACCCCTGGTTGGCGCCTTACGGGGAAGCGATTGTCGGGCGTTATCGTTATGCGCTCCGGAAGGAGCAGGATTTGACGAATGGTGGCGTGCAGACATTGTCCGGTTTTGCATCGGGCTATCTGTATTTCGGTCTGCACCGTACGGCAGACGGCTGGGTGTTTCGCGAATGGGCGCCGAATGCGACGGACGTCTATCTGGTGGGGATGTTCAACGGCTGGCAGAAAAGGGAGGATTTCCGGCTGACACGTTTGGACAACGGCGTGTGGGAAATCAAACTGCCGGAGGCCACGCTGCATCACGGCGATCTGTACAAGCTGCTGGTAGCATGGGAGGGAGGCAGCGGCGAACGCATCCCTGCATGGTGCCGTCGCGTCGTGCAAGACGAGCGGACGAAGATTTTCTCCGCCCAGGTCTGGCAACCCGAAAAACCCTACTGTTTCCGGAAAAAACGTTTCAGACCCTCCGTTTCGCCGTTGCTGATCTACGAATGTCATATCGGCATGGCGACGCAGGATGAAAAGGTCGGGACGTATGAGGAGTTCCGCACGCAGGTCTTGCCGCGGATTGTCCGCAGCGGATACAATGCCATCCAGATCATGGCCATTCAGGAACATCCCTATTACGGTTCGTTCGGCTATCACGTGAGCAGTTTCTTTGCCGCTTCGTCACGCTTCGGCACGCCCGACGAACTGAAACGCCTGATTGACGACGCCCATGCCGCAGGCATCGCCGTGATTATGGACCTGGTACACAGTCATGCCGTCAGGAATGAAGTCGAAGGACTGGCGCGCTTCGACGGTTCCGGCGGACAGTACTTCCATACCGACCACCGCCGCGAACACCGGCAATGGGATTCGCTCTGCTTCAATTACGGCAAGAACGAAGTGCTGCATTTCCTGCTGTCGAACTGCAAGTTCTGGCTGGAGGAATACCGCTTCGACGGGTTCCGTTTCGACGGTGTGACCTCGATGCTCTATTACAGCCACGGTATGGGCGAATCTTTCTCCAGCTATGGCGATTATTACAACGGTCATCAGGACGGCGACGCAATCGTCTACCTCACGCTGGCCAACAAGCTGATACACGAGCTTCATCCCCGTGCCGTCACCATTGCGGAAGAAGTGAGCGGGATGCCCGGACTGGCCGCGCCGCTCAAAGACGGCGGCTACGGATTCAACTACCGCATGGCGATGAACCTTCCCGATTTCTGGATCAAGACCATAAAGGAGCAGAAGGATGAAGACTGGCATCCCTCGGCGATCTGGCGGGAAACGACAAACCGCCGTACGGACGAGCGAACCGTCAGTTATGCCGAAAGTCACGACCAGGCGCTCGTCGGCGACAAGACGCTGATCTTTCGACTGATTGATGCCGATATGTACTGGCACATGCGGGTCGGCGACCCGAACCTGCGCGTGGATCGCGGCATCGCCCTGCACAAGATCATCCGGCTGGTGACCGCAGCCACGATGAATGGCGCCTACCTGAATTTCATGGGCAATGAGTTCGGCCATCCCGAATGGATTGATTTCCCGCGCGAGGGCAACGGCTGGTCATACAAGTATGCCCGCCGCCAGTGGCATCTGGTGGACAATCCGCAATTGAAATACCGCGGGCTGGGCGAATTTGACCACGAGATGATTTCGCTGATCCGGGGGATAAGGAATTTTCAGTCGCTGCCGATGGAAAAAATCCTGGACAGCGATGGCGACCAGGTGCTGGCCTGCCGGCGCGGCGACTGGGTGTTTGTCTTCAATTTTCATCCTCTCCGTTCCTATACGGGCTATGGCATCCTGACGCCTGCGGGAATGTACAGGGTGATGCTGAATACGGATGACCCGCGCTTCGGCGGATACGGCCTGACGGACGATTCCGTAGAGCACCTGACCCGCTACGACCCGCTCCATGCCGGCGAAAAGAAGGAATGGCTGGAACTCTACCTGCCGGCACGGACGGCAGTGGTGTTGAAAAGGGTGGAATCGCGGACGGCAGAGAGCAAGTGACGTTGGGTACATTTGACCGCGCCGGTGTTCAATTCAAAGGGTCGCAAAACAGGATGGGTATTAGAAAACCCTTGTTTTCGGCAAATCCCCTTAGCCCCCTCTCCCCTTATTTTATTCACACAGAGACTAAGTAACGCGAAATAAATAACATGTAATATGTATGAAGTATGAGGTATGAGTGGAATGCCATTTGTGACAGGTGTCGGATGTCGACATCACCTCCCCCCTGGCCTCTCTCCACAAGAGCTACTGTTTATACACAACTTTTCAGGGGGGGTATTCAACATGTCCTCCTG
>JAISWC010000124.1 GCA_031271245.1 Tannerella sp.
ATTCGTGACACGCATCCCCGACACTGCCGATTTGCGGGGGTATTCGGCGCTGCGCATCGTGGGTGCGAATGCCCACAGGTAAATGAAGTTGTTCTTCACTTGGAGGTTGTTGCCCCAGCCGATACCGATAGGGTTGTAGCCCATGCCGAATATTTTGTTATTCGTTGCTTGCGCATTGTTGCCTCCGCCCAGGGCGAAGCTGTTCGTGTCGAAGCTGTCGGAATAGAGTTCGTTGTGGTCGGTTTTGCCGTTGCTGTCGATGCCGCGGTGACGGAAGCGGCGCAGGGAGTTGAAAGATATGTCGTTCTCCGGTTTCTGTCCGACGCTCATGGCGCGGATAGCCGAATGGCGGTCATCAATGACACTGCCCCGGTCGTAGAGCACGTTGTGATGTATATGTCCGTCACCGGTTACCATTCCGCTCACACTGTTGCCGTAATAGTCCACTGTGATGCCGGCCACTTCGTTGTACGTGTTCCCCATGTGATTCAGGAAAAGCGGATTGAAGCCGACGCCGACAAATCCCGCTCCGCCGTTGCGCCCCTGTTTGATGACGCCGTTCAGGATTTTAAAATTGACCTTGTTCCACAGTCCCGCCCGGATGCCGAAGGTGGCTTTTTCGTTGTAGGCATAGTCGTTCCACCACGAGCCGAGCACTTCCGGCGGGCCGTCGTCGTAGATGATTGTATGCCCGTCGAGGTCGAGTTCGATGTTGTTCGTTTGGATGTTGATGGCCAGCGTGGGGACGGTCAGGTCGCGCGTAAGCACGTATTTGGCGTTGCCCTGCGTGAGGGTATAGGGCGCATCGCCTTCCATGTCTTCGGGGATGCGGATGATGTCGGCGGTAAGCAGTTTGGGAGTAAACGTACGGTCGCCGGAGGTGATGGTCGCGCCGTCGTAATCTTGTGCTATGATGCGGTAGTGATAAGTGGAATTCGCCTTTAATCCTTTGATATAATGCAGATGCTGGTAGAAGTAGGATTCGGACTGGGTGGTGGTGTGTCCGTAGTCTGTCGTCGTCCCGTACTCAATGATGGAAATCGTCGGCAGGTTGGTCGTAAACCCGACGGCGTGGGAAGTATAGGAGTTGTGTTCCCAGAAGCCGGTTTCCTCAAACGTCAGCGCCGCGCCGAACGTTTCCTTGATAAGCGGCTCCGTTGCGGGAGCGAAGTTGACCAGGCGATAGTTAAAAAAATACTCGTCGTCATTCCGGGGATTGGCGATGGCATGGGGCGGAGTCAGCAATTTTCCTGCATCTTCAACGTCTTCAACATCTTCACAGTCTGCTATCCTGTCGCTGATGCAGGACGGCAGGATACTTCCGGCAAACAAAATGCACGCAGTTATCAATTTCACAGACATTTTTTCTCGTGATATTTTCATAATGAATTATAATTGTTTTTTGACAATAGGGGCTACAAAGGTAAGAATAGTTATTACTGTTCATTCTCCGCCAAAAGCGCTGTAAATGTCTTCCATCCGGTGCAACGCCCCTTCGGGAAGCTGTTTACCGGGGAATACGGCCAGTTCTCCAGCTGGAAGCAGGGTGATGCCCGTTTCGTCGACAGCGCCGTCGTTTCCGGTGATCGCCTGTATGTCCAGTTTCAGACGGGTGGCAAAGAAGCGGTAAGCGGCGCATCGCTTGTTGTAACCGTAGTCATGCCCTTCGTCCGGGAAATGGGCGTTTTCGACAAGCCTTGCCCGGCCGTAATAATCGTAGATGGTTTGGATGTAGGGAAACTCCACGCGGTCGACGGTGCGCGTCCAGTCCTTGCCGTCGGAAATGAGCAGTTGGGCGCGTGGCGCAGTCAGGGCTGCTATCTCAGCGTTGTTAGACAGTACGTCGCACTGAACGTGAAGGGGACGGCCGCTCTCGCAGGGACATCCGCCGGGAAAAAACGAGGAGACTTGCACCACCGGTACGGAGACAGCGATCCGTTCGTCGATGGCTGCCGCCAGGAACGTCTGCGTACCTCCTCCCGAAGCGCCCGTCATACCAATACGCTGGGGGTCGACCTCCGCCAGCGAAGTAAGGAAATCAATTGCCCGCAGGCTGCTCCATGTTTGAATTGTCTGTGCCAGTGATGTGCGGTGAACGCGCGTGCCGACATGATAAGCCGATTCGCCGTATGCAAACATATCGTAGGCATATACCACGGCGCCCATGGAAGCCAGCGAAACCGCTAGCCGCTGTGTCGCCTCCGAGAAACGCGGGCAGTCTTCTAACGGTTCCTGTCGGCCATGCCCGTGCGCCAGCAGGATAGCTGGAACGCGACCTTGTCTTTGCGCCGGACGATACAGGTTGCCTGTTACCCAAACGCCCGGCACACATTCAAAAGCGACGTTGTCTACCGTATAACGCGCGAATGCTTTATGCCCGCCATAGACCGGTTCAAGCGGATTTTTCTCCGGCGCGGGATTTAGTTCCAGGGCGGCAAGCAGTCCTTCGTGCAAACATGTTTTCCGTTGCTCCCAACCCGTCCGGTCGGGATATAGCCGGAGCAATTCCTGCAAACTGGCAGCTCCTGTTTCGGGCGCAACTTCGCGGGCATACACTGTGTCTTTCAAACTCAACCGGAGCCTCTCCGGATCCACGGTTTTGTTCTTCACGCCGCCTGACGATAGCATGACGGCAAGAATAGCGAATAATGAATAGTGAATAAATTTTTTGTTCATAAAAAAAAATTAAGATTTCCAATTTCCAAACTTTTACTACTTTCACTCTCCCAGATAGAAACTCGGCACGGGTGGTTGCTGATAACCCATCGTGCGGACGGTTACGGTCTGCCGGTAGGTATTGTCTTGCAGGAGGGTTACGCGACGGTCGTCGGCCGGGATGGTTGTACTGTAGATGCGTAGCTCGCCGGGCAGGGCGGTTACGATTTCTTCGCGCCAGTCGCCGACAAGATCGGCCGTCAAGACTACTGTCCCTCTGAATCCTTCCTGCACTTTGCCTCCGCCATAGCGAGTGACGGAGAGGTTGCCTGTCCCGCGTTGCCGGTCTATGTATTGGCGTACTTTGTTGCTGTCCCACCAGATCCAGTCGTTCATCGGGGGTACGTTGCCGCCTTCGCCGTAGAGTTGGCCTTTGGCGTCGAAAAGATATCTGTTATTATTGCCGGGGATTTGCATGGCGCGATGTCCTTTAGGGTCTTCGGCGCCGAAACATTCTAATCCGGGGCGGGAAGGGTCGATGTCGGCCACCATGCCGGAGCCTGCATGTACGGTCGGCCGGTCAATACTCCATATGCGTTCGCCCGTCTTGGCGTCGCGTACACAAATGCCCTGCCCGTCCTTGTCGTGCAACGCTTCCACGATGAAGAATATTTCCAGACCGGGACGCGAAGGGTCGATGTCCGTAACAAATATCTTGTCGGGATGACCCAGTCCTGCCGACCAGAGCAGCGTACCGTTGTCGTCGAGCGCGGCCGAGCCGAGGATGATTTCATCGCGTCCGTCGCCGTCCACGTCCGCCACCAGCATGGTATGTGAACCCTGACTGCGTACTACCGGGTTTTCCTCGTCGCCGTCCCAACTCCATAGTTTGGTAAGCGCTCCGTTCGTA
>JAISWC010000171.1 GCA_031271245.1 Tannerella sp.
CCGGGACTTCCGAAGATAACGGCGATGCCGTCGAAACAGTCGTTTCTTTCACAAAAATCGATTGCCGCCGCCAGATGTTCGGGGCGGCCGGTTCCGAGGATGTCGATCGGATTGGTGACGGACGAGCCGGGAAGCAATTCCCGTTTCAAATCGTCCGCTTCCGGCATTCCCGACAGACTGGGGATTTCCATGCCGCCTTTCGACAGGGCGTCCGTCAGCATCACTGCCGGCCCGCCGGCATGTGTCACAATCGCCAGGTTCCGGCCTTTCAACGCCTTCAGCGTAAAGACAGCGCCTGCCGTAGCCAGTTCTTCCCGACTGAAACAGCGCACCACGCCGGCTTTACGGAAAAGCGCCTCCACGGCCAGGTCGGGACTGGCCATCGCGCCGGTATGGGACGAAGCTGCCCGCCTGCCCGATTCGGACGTCCCCGATTTGATCGCCGCAATCCTGCATCCCTTGCGAATAAGCGATGCGGTATGTTCCAGCAGTTTATCCGCGTTTTGGATACTTTCGATATAAAGCAGTTTGATTTTCGAATCCGTTTCGGGATTGAAATGTTCATCCATATATTCAAGGACGTCCTCCACGGAAATCTGCGCACTGTTCCCGACCGACCATACGGAATTGAAACGCAGCCCCATCCGGATGGACGACTCCATGATAAAAATGGCCGTTCCGCCCGAACTGGAAATCATGTCGACCCCGAACGGGTCCATTTCCGGAATCGGAAGCGTAAACAAGCTGTGATGATAGCGATTCAGCAGGCCAATGCAGTTCGGCCCAAGCAGGCTGGCGCCGGCCTTCGTGATCACTTCCGCAAGCTGTTTTTCCAGCATTCCGCCCGCTTCGGTCTCTTCGCCGAAACCGGCCGTATACAGGATGAACGCCTTTACGCCCTTTTCCTGCGCCAGAACTGTTACCACCTCCAGGCAGCAGGCTGCCGGAATGGAAATAATAGCCATTTCGGTGGGAGGGATATCCGACACGTGAGGGTAGGATTTTAATCCCTGCACCTCCGTTTCTCTTGCATTCACCACATACAGGTCGCCCTGAAACGCTCCGTTTATCAGGTTTCGCACACAATTTCCCCCCGGCTTGGACGTCTTGTTGGAGCCGCCTACAACCACCATGCTTTTCGGGTGGATAAGTTCACGGTTTATCATAATCTATTCTTTGAATCATTCGCAAATATAGGAATATTTTGGGTGCATTTGACTATGTCGATTTTCATTCGTAAATAATCAGTTTGTGCGCCTGCTTTAAATAATGGTTCATGACGGGCGGTTGCCTGTGGAGGGCAGTATGATACGTTCGCCCAGTTTCCGGCTCAATTCGATCTTAAATTCGTTCAGACGGGTTTGCTCCTTCATCAGTTCGATGATGTCATCCGTCTTTCCTTCCTGCTGCAATGCTCCGATTTTATGCCTTATCTCTGCAATCTTCTGCCGGATATGCACCTCTTTCAGGGCAAACAGATCCCGGCGAAGGGTATGTTCAAACCGGTTGATCCGTTCCCGCAGTTCCCGTTCCTTTTCCTCCAGTTCCTGAACGGTTTCCGTCTCGGAGCGTGTCGGTCGGTCGGTCGTTTCCTTTTGCTGCAAACGCGCTACCGTTTCCTTCTGTGCCGTAAAGGCTTCCTTCGCCTTCCACACCGCATCGAAATGAAACGGATACATGGGATTCATCAGGTGGATGGTCATCCGGCTGATTTCCGGATCGGGGTGGGAGAGGAAATGGCGGGAGGAAACGAAGTCCGGTTCCTGACAGCGGGCAACCGCTTCTTCCATGATACGCCGGTGTACGGGCACGGAAAACGCGATTTCGTCGTCCTGCAACTCCGACCGGATGTATTCCGCCACCTTGACGATCCTGCGTTCTTCTCCATCCATGTAGTCAAACAGGATTTGCTCCCCGGAATACACCACGTAACGGAGCAAGGTCTCTTCGCACGCCCTGTACGGGGAAATTTCCATTTTTCGCCCGGACGGCGCCGCTGTCGTCGCTGTCGCATCCGGCGGCGGCGAATCTTCTTTTTCCGGTTCGGCGGCAGGTTGGGCAGACGGTTCCTGCCTGGCTTTCCACAAGGCTTTGTGCCGTTTGTCGCGCTCTTTGTTGAGCGAACTGATCAGCGCCTGTTCCCTTATGTCCAGTATCCGGCTGCACTCCTTGACGTATTCGGCGCGGATAATGCCTTCCGGAATGACGGCGATGGAACGGATGATGTCGGAAACGAGCGACGCCCGTCTGACGGGGTCGTCACCGGCCTCGCTCAGCAGCAGGCTGGCCTTAAAGCGGATAAAATCCGTTTCATGCTGACGGATATAACCGGCAAATTCGGTAGCGCTGTTTTTCCGGGCAAACGAATCCGGGTCTTCGCCGTCGGGCAGCAGGAGTACTTTGACGTTCATCCCTTCTTCCAGGAAAAGGTCGATTCCCTTGATGGCCGCCTTGATGCCGGCCGCGTCGCCGTCATAGAGTACAGTGATGTTGTCGGTCAGGCGGTGAATCATGCGGATTTGTCCCTGGGTCAGCGCCGTCCCGCAGGAGGCCACCACGTTTTCCAGTCCCGCCTGGTGCATGGAAATGACGTCCGTGTAGCCTTCGACCAGGTAACACCTGTCTTCCCGGCGAATGGCGTTCCGTGCGAAATAAATGCCGTACAATTCGTTGCTTTTGTGGTAAATGTCACTTTCGTGCGAATTGATGTATTTCGCTGCTTTATCATTTTTCCGGAGAATCCGTCCGCCGAAGGCCACCACTTTGCCGCTCAGCGTATGTACCGGAAAAATGACCCGTCCCCGGAAACGGTCGTGCGCCGTCCCGTCTTCGTGGAAGGAAACCAGGCCGGTCTTTTCGAGAAAGACTTTCCGGTAGCCGTTTTTCAGTGCGGTACGGAAGAGGTCGTCCCGGTTTTCGAGGCTGTAACCCAGCTGGAATTTCCGGACGGTGTCTTCCCTGAAGCCGCGTTCGTTGAAATACGCCAGTCCGACCGTTTTGCCTTCTTCGTGCTCAAACAGGCAGGACGTGAAATATTTCTGCGCCCAACTGTTTACGATGAACATGCTTTCGCGGTCGCCCTGCATACGCTTTTCTTCGTCGGTCAACTCCCTTTCTTCAAATTCGATATGATATTTTTTGGCCAGGAAACGGAGCGCCTCCTGAAAACTCAACTGCTCGTGTTTCATGATGAAATGCAGCGGGTCGCCCCCCTCGCCGCAGGAGAAACATTTGCAGATGTTTTTGGCCGGCGATACGGAAAACGACGGCGTCCTCTCCGGGTGAAACGGGCACAGACCGACCAAATTGACACCCCGTCTGCGCAGGGTGACGAATTCCGATACGACGTCGGTAATCGTCGCCGCACTCAAGATTTTGTCAATGGTTGCCTGATCTATCATGTACGCAAGTCGTTTTTTGTATTTCGGATGCGAAATTACAAAAAAATCCGGTGATTCGGGCAATCGCCGACTGAATTGAAAATCGACGTAGTCAAATGCACCCTGTTTTATGCATGAATTTGCTGTTTTTCTTTGGATTTCCGAAGGCGAACACTATCTTTGTGGGCAGAAACTTAAAAAAAAGAACCGTATGAATAAAACAGATATCAAACAAATGATGATTATCCTGCCGTTTGCGGCAGCGATGTTTTTCCAGGCCTGTCAGTCGGGCCTGTCCGACCGGCCGGCTTCGGCCGAACTGGTGCAGTATCACGGCCGGAGTATTCCGGCTATCAATGGCAC
>JAISWC010000202.1 GCA_031271245.1 Tannerella sp.
GTACATGACAGCGTTCTGGATACTGAACTTTTCGATGTCTTCCACCACAGACAGTTCATTCCTGCGGTATTTCTTCCGGATGTCCTCCAGTCCGGGCGCATCCACCGGAGCTACCAGGAACAGCCCCTTAATCACATCGCCGCTCAACATAAACTTTTTCGGATTCTCCTGATAAAAAGCCTGCTTCTCGTTTTCCGGAATTTCGGAGGCCAGTCTGGTACGAATCAGGTTTTCCTGATAGCGATGTATAAGCAGCGAACGCCGGTATTCTTCTACCAGACGGTCGATGTCCGCACCGCCATTTCCGATATTCCGTTTGGCGGCTTCATACGTCAACCGGTTTTTTACCCATTTGGTCACATAATTTTCGGCCATCAGCAGGCTGTCTGCGTGTGTCGTTCCATCCGGTATGAAATGCGCGACTTCATTTCGGGTCAATGCCTGTCCCCCCACTTTGACTGCCACGTCCGAACTGACGGTTTCCCGGGGGCGACAGGCATACAGCAAACATACGGTAAGGAAGAAAACGGCGGTTCGCATTATTTATTTCCCCGGCGTTTTCCGGATGAATTTTTTTAGATTCTTCAGCACCTTCCAGTTGATCTCGACCGGAAACTTTTCGTTCAGTTCCCTGATCCAGGCTTCTTCCAGTTGTGCCTGTTCCTCGAGCGGCTTGTCCCATACCCGTTGATTGCTTATCTCGAACAGCAGAATGCCGTCGTGATATTCCTTTACCAACTGGTTATATTCGGGATGCCGTTCATTCAGCGTTCGCTTTTCCAACTCGGTGACAATGTCGCGGACAAACAGTCGATAGACATCGTATAAGAAGTCACCGGAATAGGTTTTGGTCGAAAAGGGATAAAGCCGGAGGTATTCGGCAAATTCATACTGCGGAAAATCCATCGTGTCCATGTGCATGAGGGTTTTCGTCATCTGGCGCGCCTCATGATAAAAAGCCGTGTCGGTCGGGAAATACTTGTCGCAGAGGCGTTGCAGGTCGTCGTACGCGTCTCGGTTGAAGACATAACCGAATTTGGCTTTCTGGCGTTCCTCAAAACTTTTAAACAGGTCGAAATTGCGTTCTCCCTGCTTCATGGTCATGTACATCCCGCGTTCCATTTCTTCAAACGGCACGCGCTCTTTCCGGTTCAGGAACTTGATGATATGATAGCCCATACGGGTATGTACCGGTTCGGAGATTTCGCCCGGATTCTTCAGGGCAAATGCTGCCTGTTCAAAGGGTTTGATCATTTCGCCTAAGCCGAAATAGGGCAATATGCCTCCTTTCGTATTGGTCTTGTCGTCTGCCGAATAGATATTCGCCAATTCGGCAAAATCTTCTCCGTTTTTGGCCTTTTCATAGACTTCGTTCACTTTGTCCCTGAACATCTTTTCGAGTACATCTTTGGGGCCGGCATCTTCCGGCGGTTCTGCAATCAGAATGTGGGCGACCTGTATTTTCCCGGGATTCGGAATCCGCCGGTTGACCCGCATCAAATGGAAACCGTAGGCCGTGCGCACCGGTGTGGAAACGACGCCAACCGGCAAGGTATAGGCCGCGTCTTCAAAGGCCTTGTATGCCTTCAGCGGATACAGGTAGTCGATGGTCTCATAGGTCACGCCAGACTTTTCGTCCTCTGCCAGCGACTGGCCGACGGCGTCAAAGTCTTCCCCGTTCGCGATTCGCCTGTATACCTCATACGCCCGGTTGTAGCCGGCCAGCGTATCTTTCGAGAGGCTCTGGGAGGGCAACGGAAACAAAATGTGGCTGATGGAGACAATCTCGTTGTTTCTTTCATATACTTCGCGGAGCGCCCGGGCTTCTCCTTCCTTGTCGGAAAGATAACTGGCCTTCAACTGTGTCTGATAGTTATTAAGTTCGTCTTCAAAAGCATAGGTCTGATCCATGCTTAAAGATTCAGCTTCCGCCACTTTCAACTTGAAGTTCTTAAACAGCGTCACGTAGTCGTCCAGTGATTTTTTGTTCAGCAGATCTACGCTGCTGTCCTTCTGAGCCAGAAACAGAAACTCCGAAAGCGGGATTTCCTTTCCCGCCACTGTCATTACTACAGGATCATTCTCTTTAGAATACGCAAAGTAAAAATTCAGTCCTAAAATTACGAACACAAAAATCTTTTTCATCATCCATTCTTTTTATAAATACATGTTTATTCTTTATCCAGTATATAACTCAAAAATAAAACTTTTATTATGTGCCGGCACTAAAAAAAAATCAATTGGCCAGTTCGGACAGGAACTTGATGCGTATTAAACGAATCTCTTCTTCCGTATAATCGCTTCCCAATTCCTTGATAGCTTCTTCCAGTCCGTCGGTTTCCGACTCCTTGAAATAGGCGTAGATGTCCTGAATATGGTCTTCGTCCATCGCTTCATTGATGAAATAGTCGATGTTTATCCGCGTCCCCGAATAGACAATCGCTTCAATTTCATTCAGCAACTCGTCAAATTCCAGCCCTTTGGAGATGGCAATGTCGTCCAGTGCAATCTTGCGGTCGATGCTTTGCACAATCCATACCTTGAGTTTGGATTTGTTGGCTACCGTACGGACGCGCATGTCATCCGGCCGTTCGATTTCGTTCTCTTCCACATATTTTCTGATAATCGCGATAAATTCGGAACCGTAGCGTTTGGCCTTGCCGACGCCGACGCCCGGAATATTCTGCAAATCCTCCAGCGTGACGGGATAGGTCGTCGCCATGGCTTCGAGCGACGGGTCCTGGAAGATAACGAACGGCGGCACTTCCAACTGTTTGGAGAGTTTCTTGCGCAAGTCCTTTATGATGGAATACAACGCCGGGTCTACCGCGCACGAACCGCCACCCCGTAATGGCGTTTCGTGGGTTTCGTCTTCGTCAAATTCATTGTCTTTGACGATTTTGAATGAAACAGGCTTTTTCATGAACAGTTTTCCTTTGGGAGTAATTTTCAATAGACCGTAATTTTCAATGTCTTTAGCCAGATAGCCGGCGATCTGCGCCTGGCGAATCACGGCGTTCCATATTCTTTCGCCTTCTTCCTGACCGACGCCGAAAAACTCCAGTTCATTGTGTCTGTAGGAGACAATTTCCGACGTTTCAAATCCCATCAGCAAGTTGACCATGTAATCGGTTCTGTATTTTTCCTTCAATGTTTCAATGGCTTCCAGAACCGTGTGCAACAATTCTTCCGCTTCAATCAGTACTTTCGGATTCAGGCAGTTGTCGCAGCTTCCGCAATTGTCTTCCGTGTATTCTTCCCCGAAATAGTGGAGCAGCACCTTCCGGCGGCAGACGGCCGTTTCGGCATAGGCTGCCGTTTCAAGCAGCAGTTGCCTGCCGATTTCCTGTTCGACAACCGGTTTGCCCTGCAGGAATTTCTCCAGTTTTTGCAGGTCTTTGCTGGCATAAAAGGCGATGCATCTTCCTTCGCCTCCGTCGCGTCCGGAGCGTCCGGTTTCCTGATAGTATCCTTCGAGGCTTTTGGGAATGTCGTAGTGGATGACGTAGCGCACGTCCGGCTTGTCGATACCCATTCCGAAGGCAATCGTAGCCACGATCACATCCGTCTCTTCCATCAGGAAGGCATCCTGATTGCTCGAGCGTGTCTGTGAATCCATGCCGGCGTGGTAGGGCAACGCCTTGATGCCGTTTGCGCACAGAATGCCGGTAAACTCTTCCACTTTCTTGCGGCTCAGGCAATAGACAATGCCTGATTTGCCGTCATGCGTTTTGATGTACTTGATGATTTCGCGGTCGATGTCGTTTCCCTTCGGACGAATTTCGTAGTAGAGGTTCGGACGGTTGAAAGACGATTTAAACACCGTCGCGTCCATCATCCCCAGGTTTTTTTGAATATCATGCTGTACCTTGGGGGTGGCCGTAGCCGTCAGCGCAATCACCGGCTGTTTGCCGATCTCGTTGATAAGCGGCCGGATACGGCGATATTCCGGACGGAAATCATGCCCCCATTCCGAGATACAGTGCGCTTCGTCCACCGCGTAAAACGAAATCTTCACCTGCCGCAGAAATTCGATGTTTTCTTCTTTTGTCAACGATTCGGGAGCGACGTACAGCAGTTTCGTGCGACCGGAAAGAATGTCCTGTTTCACCGAGTCGATGGCCGCCCGGTTGAGCGACGAGTTGATGAAATGAGCTACGCCGTCTTCTTCGCTGAAGTTGCGCATGGAATCGACCTGGTTCTTCATCAGTGCAATCAGCGGCGAAATCACCAGCGCCGTGCCCTCCATCATCAGCGAAGGCAACTGGTAACAAAGCGATTTTCCGCCTCCGGTCGGCATCAACACCAGCGTATCTTTTCCGAGAAGTACGCTTTCTACAATGGCTTTCTGATTCCCTTTGAATTTGTCAAATCCAAAATGAAATTTCAGGGCTTCCGTTATATCCTGTTTCATAATTCAACCATACTCCTGTTTACTGTCATGCTATCTGTAACCGGGTTATATCGGCTCCTTCCAGTTTTTCCTTTGCATAATCCAATGTGACGGTCAGGGTTTTTACACTGCTCGACGGCATCTGGTACATGGCATCCATCATGACGGTTTCCACAATCGAACGAAGCCCGCGCGCGCCCAGTTTCAGTTCGATGGCCTTGTCCACGACGTATTCATACACCTCTTCATCAAAAGTCAGTTTGATCTGGTCCATCTCGAAGAGTTTAATGTATTGCCTGATGATGGAATTTTTCGGTTCCGTCAGTATTTTGCGGAGCGCCGAACGGTCCAACGGTTTCAGATAGGTCAGAATCGGCAGGCGTCCGATGATTTCGGGAATCATGCCAAAGGATTTCAGGTCGGCAGGCGTAATGTACTGCAACAGATTTTCGCGGTCGATCACGGTTGTTTCCTGGTTGGCCACGTAGCCGACTACACGGGTATTCAGCCGTTGAGCGATTTTCTTTTCGATGCCGTCAAACGCGCCGCCACAGATAAACAGGATGTTGCGCGTGTCGACCGGAATCATCCGCTGTTCGGGATGTTTGCGTCCACCCTGGGGAGGCACGTTCACAATCGCACCTTCCAGCAGCTTCAGCAAGCCCTGCTGAACGCCTTCCCCGCTCACGTCGCGCGTGATGGAAGGATTGTCGCCCTTGCGGGCGATCTTGTCAATTTCGTCGATAAAAACGATGCCCCGTTGCGCGGCTTCCACATCGTAGTCGGCCGCCTGCAGAAGGCGGGTCAAAATGCTTTCGATGTCTTCGCCCACGTAGCCGGCCTCCGTCAATACGGTGGCATCGACGATGCTGAACGGCACGTGCAGTTTTTTTGCTATCGTACGTGCCAGCAACGTTTTACCCGTGCCGGTAGCGCCGACCATGATGATATTGGATTTTTCAATTTCCACATCCTCTTTCGTCACCCGCTGTATCAGCCGTTTGTAATGGTTGTAGACCGAAACGGCCAAATAGCGTTTTGCCTCGTCCTGACCAATCACATACTGGTCTAAAAAAGCCTTGATATCCTGTGGTTTCGGCAGTTCCTGCCGGTTTGGCAGGAATGCGTGTC
This sequence comes from Tannerella sp., assembly GCA_031271245.1. Lineage (GTDB taxonomy): Bacteria > Bacteroidota > Bacteroidia > Bacteroidales > Tannerellaceae > Tannerella. Next base: position 5,525 of record JAISWC010000202.1, read on the forward strand.
CGCTTTTGGGCTGGTTTTCGGTGACGATGTCATATGCCTGCCGCACACAGGTGTCACAGATAGCACCGGAAAGTCCGGAAATCAGGATATTGACGTTATGCCGGCTTTTTCCACAAAAAACACATGCTTCTTCTGTTGTTTTTGCCATAGATTTTCCTGCCTTATTTCCGTATCATTACTTCGTCAATCATTCCGTACTCCCGGGCTTCCTCCGCACTCATCCAGTAATCGCGGTCGCTGTCTTTTTCGATCTCTTCGTAGGGTTTGCCGGAGTGTAGCGAAATAATGCTGTACAGTTCTTTCTTTACCTTCAAAATCTCCCGTACGGTGATTTCCATGTCGGAAGCCTGTCCCTGCATTCCTCCCAGCGGCTGGTGATTCATCACCCGCGCATGTTTCAGTCCGAAACGCTTGCCTTTCTCGCCGGCTACCAGCAGCACGGAAGCCATCGATGCGGCTATCCCCGTACAAATGGTCGACACCTTGCTGCCGATGAACTGCATTGTGTCGTAAATACCTAATCCGGCATAGACGGAGCCGCCGGGCGAGTTGATATAAATTGAAATGTCCTTGCCCGGATCGCTTGAATCCAGGTAGAGCAGTTGCGCCTGAATCACGTTGGCCGTATAATCGTCAATCTGGGTACCCAGAAAAATGATACGGTCCATCATCAGTCGCGAAAACACATCCATCTGCGCCACATTCAATTGACGTTCTTCAATGATGGTCGGCGATATCCAGTTGCCGGTGATATTCATATAGCTTTCCAGCGCCGTATGACTCATTCCCCGATGCTTCGTTGCATATTTCTCAAAATCGTTCATATTCCAATGTAATAAATAATATTGTTTGAATCCAGTTCATGTTTCCCTTCCATGAACGGAAAACGGCAGCCTTCCGTTCATTGGGGAAACAAAGTTATAAATAAATCTTTGAAAGGGGCAAATCAATCAGGCGAATAATTTTTCAAATTCGTCCATAGGGACATCTTTCACGGTGACCTCCGTCTCTTCCTCAATCCAGGCAGTCAGTTTCTGTTCTATTGCGCGTTCGATCAGACTTTCCACCATTTCCTTCTTTTTCAGGAGGCCTCTCGCATATTGCATCACCAGGTCGTCCGGTACGGAAAACAGGCCATGCTGTGCATACAGCGATTTGGCCACCTGCACGGCACATGCTTCCATATCGCTCTCTTCAATGTTCAAGCCGTTGTCTTCCAGAAGCTGTTTCTTGATCATCTGGAATTTAATGTTTTCCATCATGACCGGATATTCAGCCTCTACCTTTTCCGGCGTATTTTTCTCGTCCGTCGAGACAAGCCAGCGTTTCAGGATTTCATCGGCAAAGGAGATGTCTCCGGCTTTTTCGAGGAGCAGAGCGCGTACGTCGAGCCAGAATTTGTAATCGCTTTGCGGCTGGAGTTGTTCACGCATTATAATACCTGTTTTTTCCCTGCATTCTTCTTCGCTGCTAACAACGCCTTCGCCAAACAGTTTGTCGAACAGTTCCTGATTCAACTCCGCCGGTTTGAAACGCGTGATTTCCTGCACTTCAAAACGAAAATCACTGGTGAGGGTTTCAACCGCTTCCCTGTCGATTTGCAGCAGGGAGGCAATTTCGGCCGTCGAGTCCTGATATGCGGTTTTAGGGTTGAAAACGACCTCGTCATGCCGACCGGCGCCGATGAATTTCGCCCGTTCCGTTTCGTCCTTGATGTATTGGGGCATCAGCACGGCGCTTTCTACCAGGATGCCACCCTCCTTCGGACGACCTTCTTCCAGCTCGGCCAGCGCACCCTTGACCAAATCAGTGGGTTCCACATCGTCCACGATTTCATACGTGCCGAAATTCCGGCAATAGGTATCTATTTGCTTATCCACCATTTTTTCGTCTACATTCACCTGATAACGGGTCAGTTTGTCCTCTTTGGTGAGTTTGACGGAGATGATCGGCGCAAGAGCGATGTCAAAAAAGAATTCAAAATCTTCCTCTGTGTCGAAATCAATCGGTTTCTGGTCTGCCTGGTTCGGGACAGGCTGACCGAGCACTTTCAGTCCGCTGGTGTCAATGTAATTGACCAGACTCTCCGAAACAAGTTTGTTGATGACATCGGCCAGCACGTATTTGCCGTACATCTTTCTAATTACCCCCAACGGAACCATTCCTTTGCGGAAGCCGGGGATAGCTGCCTTCTGACGATACTGGCGTAAATTTTTATCCACCTGCGCCTCGTAGTCTTTTTTCTCAATCTTTAATTTGATAATGCCGCTTACGGCATCGTTACTTTCATGTGAAATGTTCATTACTAATGATCTATATTATATATCTGTTTTTACTTCCGGAAATTTAACCGGCAAAATTAGAACGATAATTTCAATCTCGCAAATATAACCGGAAAGATTATGTGCAATAAATGATAATTTTTCTTCCGAATTTCTTTGGAGATTGGAATTTAATCCTTTTCTTTGTGCCCTGAAAGGAGTAATAATACTTCGAATGTGCTTAACAATTGTTTTTTATTTCCGACTGGATCGATTTATTTTTCATTGTTACGAACTTCCTGTTTTTTTCTTGCTTTCAAACAGTAACCTATTATTTTTTTTAATTTCTTGATTATATGAATATTTACATTGGTAATTTGAACTATCGAGTTCAGGAAGACAATTTGAGAAGAGCATTGCAGAAATATGGCGACGTCAGTTCCATAAAAGTGATTAAAGACCGCGACACCGGTCGTTCCAAAGGATACGCATTTGCAGAAATGCCGAATGACAATGAGGCAAACGAAGCTATTGAGGGATTGCACGAAACGCAGTTTGAAGGTCGTCAACTGGTGCTGAAACAAGCGCTGCCGAAAAGGTAAAATTTATTTCGCTTGAAACTTTAAATAACTTCTGCCTGGTTGGGGCGGAAGTTATTTTTTTGTTAGTAGTTAGTAGAACAGTAGACGGTAGCAGCGGAAATCTCCAAACAGCCTATCTCCTAACTGCCTGTTTATGCACAAAACTATATCGCGCACAGTATAGCAGTTTAATATTTAATAGAAAGTAATGTCGTTATGAAGGGATTTTTTGCCGGTCATTCCGTGTTTGTTCAGTCGGGCATTCTCATGACATGCCTGTTGGCAGGAATGATTCTTTGCAGTTTTTTTTCGCTGTTTTTCAGCGGCTTTTCCCCGCATCCGGGCGATGAACCCGTCTGGGCACTGCAACTTGTGCAGGCGGTGTCGTCGGTAGGCATGATGCTGATTCCGTCTCTGTTGACGGCCTGGCTGTGCAGCGAACATCCGGGCGACTTTCTGCATCTGCGCGGAATGCCGGATGCCCGCCTGCTGGGATGGGTCACGCTTACGGTCGTGCTGATTTCGCCGACCGTCTCGCTGACGGGTTATCTGAATATGCAACTTCATCTGCCGGAGGCCCTGGCGCCGCTGGAGGCCCGGATGAGGGAGATGGAAGACCTGGCGGCCGAAGTAGTCGGCAAAATGACGGCCGAAAAAGGGCTGTTCCCGCTGCTGACGAACCTGTTTATCATAGCGTTTCTTGCCGCGCTGACGGAAGAATTTTTGTTTCGCGGCACGCTGTTTTCCATTTTCCGGAGAGCCATCCGGAATCCTCATGCGGTGATTTGGCTGATTGCCGTTATCTTCAGCGCCATTCACTGCCAGTTCTACGGATTCTTTCCCAGGATGCTGCTGGGGGCTTACCTGGGATATTTGCTCTACTGGACGAAAAACCTCTGGATAGCGGTTTTTGCGCATTTCCTGAATAACGCATTCGTGATCGTCGCCCTGTCGAACGATACACTCCAGGAAAATCCCTTCTTTGCCGAAGAGCTTGCACCGGACGATTTGGGCTGGTTTTCCCTTGTCGCCGGAGGCACGCTGATACTCTTTGCCGGATGCATGTGGCGGATTTTTTCCAGCGCCGCTCCGGACGGGAAACGGAATGACCGGACGTAAACCTGACATGGTCAGGAATGAAAAAAGTAGATAGCATTCAGTAGTTGCGGCTCGCCGGATGGCTTTGTGTCACAGTGATACGCTCTCTACTGACTACTCTATAATAATGCACAAAACCTACCGCGTGCAGTATAAAAGCAAAGAGGGCGCCCCAAAACAGGGTGCCCTCTTGAAGTTGACAGTAATTTCACTCCTTGCGTCAATATTTATAGAACGAGACATCCGGCTTGTCCATCCAGAAAATCGGCGAGGTGAAATTGTCCTGATCAATTACTTTCGAGTATTGTTCGAAATTGTTAGCCGATTCGGACTGTGGATACGGAATCCGGTTGACCACCGTATGAATAATGGTCGAAGCATTAAACACAAGGGGATTAAGTTTCGGATGACGGGTACGTCGAAGCTCCGTAAACAGTTCCTGCGGGTTGTGAACATTGAGATGCACATACTTTTGCTGCATGATAATCTCCATTTTGGCTTCCAGATCGGCAGCCTGGAGATAATTATTCCTGACGACGTCCGCAAAGGCGGCAATCGTAGTGGCATCCGGTTTCCCGGGTTGCAGGAACTGTCTCACCTCCAGACTCGGATCCGCGCCGGTACCTACCCATTGGTTGTAGGCATTGTGGCGATACCAGTAATCGGTCGAACTGATGACGGCATTGTATATATGCTGTTCGGCCGAGGCGCCGGTATTGCCCAGATTTTTGAGCGCAATTTCCGCTTTCAGCAGTTCTATTTCGCCTACCGTAAACGCAGGCTGCGGGTCATGATTCCAGGAGTACGTGGCAATGTTCCAGCACATGTACCAGTTGGTTTTGATGTAACGTTCCGGGTCTACATAGTAGTTGTAGTCCGTAATGTAGCCATATTCCCCGCCGGCTCCGCCTCCGCTGTTGTAGAGTACCGTTGCCGATTCGCAGTCCATGTTGACGGGACGGAAAACATACAGGCCAGTCGCAACGTCCGACCCTTTGGCTCCGGTAAACAGTACCGGCATACGGGGATCATCGACCCCGGGCGTGTATTCGTCTTTCCCGTCGCGCGACATGATTTCGGTAAGCAGGG
>JAISWC010000281.1 GCA_031271245.1 Tannerella sp.
TCTTGTAATGAAATAACGGATTTCCGTCCCTGTCGGCCAAAATGCCCAGTCGCGACTTGACGGCAATCATTTCGTTCAGCAGCGTAACCAGAAAATACCCCGACCCCACGGCCGGGTCGCAAAAACGAATGGTCCGGAACAGTTCGTTTGCCTCGGCAATACTGTCGCCGATGCGATAGGACAGCTCCACCAGACTTGTACAACTGCTTCCGATGGTTTCGTTGAACCGCTGCAATACCGCCCGTGTCACCGCATCGCGACACATCCAGGAAACTGCGTACAGAGGAGGTTCCTGAAGAATGGGTACATCCGGTATTTTATTCTCAACTTTCCGATTTTCTCTGTTTCGGTCGACCGAGACAGAGAATGTTTCATCCGTATACATGCTTATTCGTATTTATAGCCCTACAAAAATAGGGAAAATCTTGTATCTTTGCTCGCATTATTACAAAAAACACGGTTATGTTCAAGAAAGCAACCTACACAGAGCGACGCGCAGCCTTGAAAAAGGCCGTCGGAAACGGACTGCTGCTTTTCCTCGGAAACGACGAATGCAGCTGTAATTATGCGGATAACACGTATCCGTTCCGGCAGGATTCCACGTTTCTGTATTTTTTCGGATTGCCATTTGCCGGTTTGTCGGCCGTGATGGATCTGGATGAAGATCGGGAAATCATCTTCGGCGATGAGTTGACTATGGACGCGATTGTATGGACGGGCGTCCAGCCGACGCTGCACGAAAAGTGTGAAGCGGCAGGCATACGGCACGTGAAACCTTCCGGGGAGTTAGGCGTCTGTCTTCAAAACGCCGTCCGGAAAGGTCGGGCGATTCATTATTTGCCGTCTTACCGGCCGGAACATCAAATCAAACTGTGGACGCTGCTTGGGGTGCTGCCGGGGAAAGAAGCCCCTTCGACACCTTTTGTCAAGGGCGTTGTCAATCTGCGGAACTACAAGACGGAGGAGGAGATTGCCGAAATCGAAAAGGCGTGCCTGGTGACGGCAGACATGCACATCGCCATGATCAAAATGATGCGTCCGGGCATCCGTGAATATGAGGTGGCGGCAGCCGTCGAGGCGGTAGCCACCGCGCACCACTGTCGGCTCTCGTTCCCGACCATTGCGACGGTCAACGGACAGATTTTACACAATCACGATCATGGAAATAAGGTGAAAAGCGGCGATCTGTTCCTGCTCGACGCCGGCGCCGAAACCGAAACAGGATATGCTGGCGACATGTCGACCACCGTCCCGGCCGACCCGGTCTTTACGGCTCGCCAGCGCGACATGTTCGACATTCAGCAGGCCTGTTACGAAGCGTCGGTAGCAGCCCTGCGACCGGGCATCCGTTTCGAGGATGTCTATGACATTTCCGCGAGAATCATCGTCGAAGGGCTGAAAAGCCTCGGGCTGATGCGCGGCGATGCGGCGGAAGCGGTGGCGAACGGCGCTCATGCGCTCTTTTATCCGCACGGACTGGGTCACATGATGGGACTGGACGTGCACGACATGGAGAATCTCGGCGAAATCTACGTCGGGTACGACGGCCAGCCCAAGAGCCGGCAGTTCGGGCGCAGGTCGCTGCGTCTGGCGCGCAAACTGGAACCGGGTTTCGTACATACCGTCGAACCGGGCATTTACTTTATCCCCGAACTGATAGACCGGTGGTACGCCGAAAAGAAGTTTACCGACTTTATCAACTACGACCGGGTGATGACCTACAGGGATTTCGGCGGCATCCGCAACGAGGACGACTACCTGATTACAGCCACCGGCGCACGTCTGCTGGGAAAGAACATATCCAGAAAGGCGGAAGACTTGGAAAGGATGAGGACCCGTTAAAACCGGTACAGATTGAAATTCTTACGCGCGATATCCGTCAGCGAAACGGACGAGGAATTGCTGCAACGCTATAAGGACACAGGCCATTCGGACAGTCTCGGTCAACTGTACGACCGGTATGTCATGCTCGTGTACGGGCTTTGCCTGAAATATCTGCGGGACGAGGCGGATGCACAGGACGCGGTCATGCAGTTGTTCGAAGAATTGATGACCAAAGTTTTGCGGCATGAGATACAGGTGTTTCGCACATGGCTCCACTCCGTGGCGCGGAATCATTGCCTGCAACTGTTGCGCAGCCGGGAACGCGCCCCGTCCGTCGAATATCATCCCGGCATTATGGAATCGGACGAAATTTTGCATCTACTGGATGAAACGGAAGAAGAAGACGAACGGATGCCGGCGTTGCGGGACTGCATGGAAAAGTTACCCGAAAACCAGCGTGTGTCGATTCTCCGTTTCTTTGCGGAAGAAATGTCATACGCCGACATTGCGGAAGCGACCGGTTACCCGCTGAAAAGTGTAAAAAGCTATATCCAGAACGGTAAACGGAATCTGAAGATTTGTATCGAACAAACAGTGACAGGGAAATGATGTTGTTATTAAAATACATTCAGGGGCAACGGAAAGGGAAAGAGGCGCACCGCATTGAGCGGGAAGCGATGCGGGACCCGTTTCTGGCGGAAGCGCTGGAAGGTTTTGACGCGGTGGACGGCCTGCATACGGAACGTGTCACGTCAATACGCAAACGCCTGTCGTCGCGGACGCGCCGCACGTATCTGAGAACAGGGCGTCTGGCCGCCGCGGCCAGTCTGCTGCTGTGCATTCTCGCCGGCGGTTATTTCCTGCTGAACCGCCCGTCGTCCGACAGGCTCGTCGCACAAAGTGAAAGTCCCGCGGAAACAGCGGCTGAGGAAAGGACTTTCCCGGATCCGTCGCGGGATACCGGCAACGAATACCGGCAGCGGGAAACCGCACCGGCGGAGGAACAGAAGGAACCGTCGCCACCACCGCCTCCTGTTGCAAAGGAGTTGACCGTAGTAGAGGAAGCTCATGCCCCGAATGAAAATGAAACGGAAGCCGTATCCGAAAGGGAGGAGATCATGCACCTGACGGCCAAAGAGGATACTCCCGCGTATGAGGCGGCATCTCTTCCGGAGACGGGGGCTGTGAGGAAGGAAATGCCGGTGACGGAGAAAAAGGCCGCCATGAATCATGTATCGGAGGAGCCGGTTGAAATAAAAACGCCCCTCCCCGCACCGGAACCGCAAACCGGCATGAAAGCGTATCGGGAATATCTGGCAAAAGAACTGATACGCCCGTCGGAAGGGGCATGTGCCGGGGTGAAGGGGACGGTGGAGATACAGTTCCGCATCGACACCCGGGGCAAGCCCTATGATTTTACCGTCAAACGCAGTCTGTGTGCGGAGGCCGACCGCGAAGCCATCCGCCTGATTGGACAGGGCAGCCGCTGGACGGGCGACCTTTCGCAGCCCGTAATCGTGGAAGTGAGGTTTTAAAAACCCGAACTCGAAGATAACGCCAGCCTTTGCAAATTTTTGCCTGCGGGCGCTGTCGTCCAAATCAATCAGGTTTACTAAAGTCAGCAGAGGGACAGGTGGGACAGAGGGGACTCTTGGGTCGACTCTAACGGAGTAGCCGACAACATGGCCGTAGATTCTTAACTCCGCACAGTTAAACAGTCCGAGAAAACCTTACCGGTTGTTGAAGACTTTCAATTTGTTGATTCTTGCGCAAAACATATCTTTGCAATTTGGATGGTTAATCATTCATTTGTACTTTTGTATCGTATTTAAAATATGAACAGTCATGACTACCGTAATTATAAATAACAACTCCCGTACGGGACGCCGGATACTGAGAGACATTGCAAAACATCCCCGTGTCGCCCGGATCGTGAACGATTTGGACAATACGCCTTTGCCTGTACCGGAAGACGAACTTCTCTCGCTGGAAGAGTTTAAAGCCCATTTCGAAAAACGGATATTTGAAAGACTGGGATTGAAAATATCGTTATAGACT
>JAISWC010000190.1 GCA_031271245.1 Tannerella sp.
GGTATGTATAGAAAAGAGATAAGATGGTTTTGTGCATTGTCGATAGAGTAGTCAGTAGTTGGTAGTTAGTAGAAAGCGCATCACTGTGACACATTTGTAATCTTGCAACCGCAGCATAAGGTGTGTTATACCCGTTTCTTACCGGAACGTGATGTGCAGCACGACCAGTTCGGAGCGGGTGCCGACCCGGTAGGGTGCGCCTGCGCAGCCGATGCCCGAAGTCACGTAAAATTGCGTGCCGCCTTTCCGGTAATATCCGTAAACACATTCGTACACAAACCGCAACAGCAACCGATACGGCCATAACTGTCCGTTATGCGTATGACCGTGAAGTCCCAGGTCTGCCTGATTCATCATGGTTTCGTTAAGGCTCACCGGCTGATGGTCCAGCACGATGACCGGTTTGGACATATCCAGGTCTTTCATTAACGTGTGCAGTGCGGCGCGTTTGGGATTGATGGCGTCGTCCCGGCCTACCAGGTAAAAGGTGGAATCCGGCATCGCCACCGAATCGACCAGCAGCACGCCGCCGGTCTTCGCCATCCACCGGAATTTGGCATGTCGGTTTGCGCGATATTCGTGATTGCCGGGAGTCAGGTAGACGCCCAACGGCGCGGTCAACTGTTGAAGGTCTTCTTCGATACGCAACGCTTCCGCAATCAGCGATTCATAATCAATGAGGTCGCCGCCCAGGAGAACCAGGTCGGGATGTTGGGCGTTGCAGAGCGAGACATAATGCTGCGCCTGTTTTTTGCCGACGAACTCGCCGAAGTGCATGTCGCACATCAACGCCACCGTAAGGCTGTCTCTGCCTTCCACCGTTTTGGGAATATGCAGGTACACATGCGTCACGACCGGACGGGCTACCTGACGGTGGGCGTGGATCATCAAACCCGTTACGCCTGCAACCAGAAGAAAGAAAAGAGATAGTTTAATCCTCTGCCGGCGCTTGCGAACCGTTTCCGGAAACCATTTCCACCGCCGGTTGGTCAGCAGGAGCAGTTCCGGCAGCACCATGCCCATCGTCAGATACATCGAAGCAATGTACCAGGTGGTACAAATATGCAGGATCGGAATCATCAGGCCATCCGGCAGGAGGCTGTGAAAAAAATAGCCGGTAAAGTAGAGCGCCCATTCGAGGATGAAAAGCAGGACAAACGGGATACGCCACTTTTTTCCGGGGGGAAGCGCCTGCTGTCCCCGCCACAGGAGATACCCGTTTAGCAGGATTTGCCCGAAAATTGCCTGCAAAAACACTTTCATGGGCGCAGGAAGGAAAGATTGAAAACGACCATTTCGCTCCGGGTGCCGATGCGGAACGGCGGTCCCCAAAGCGCCAGGCCGGATGAGACATAAATATTTGTATTTCCACGTTTTTCATATCCGTAAGCAATCTCAAAGAGGCGACTCGTCAGCCGGTTCATCGGCCACACCTGCCCGTTGTGCGTGTGACCGCAAAACAGCAGATCGACGCCGGCATCAACCGCCTGCGCCAGTTCCACGGGCTGATGGTCGAGCACAATGACGGGAACTGCCGCGTCGAGGCCGCCGGTAAGTTGCGACAGCGGTTTCCGGAGAGGGTTGCTGCGGTCGTCGCGTCCGACAATCCGGAGGCCGTTGGGAAGCGTCACGACCGAATCCCGCAGGAGATGAATCGGCGTCCGGCGGAGATATGACACGCAATCCGCCACGCCGCTAATGTATTCATGATTCCCCGGGACCATGTAAATGCCCAGCCTGGCGTGCAGCTGCGACAACAGTTGCTCCATCCGGCGTTCCCGTACCGGGACGATACTGTTGTCGATCAGGTCGCCGCCGATCAGAATCAGGTCCGGCTGCTGCCCGTTTATCATGCGGATATATTTTTCCAGCTGGCCGCGGGCTGTACCCATGCCCAGATGAAGGTCGCTTACGGCCACGATCCTGAACGTGTCGCCGCCGCCGGTGACGGGTTTGTTCACGGTCAAGTTGACGACCTGCGTGGAAGGGTGCCGGTAACGGAGATAGCCGTATGTCAGCAGGCAGATGGTCAGCGCCAGTGCGACGGGAAAACCGTATGGAAACGAATGGCAGAAAAGTCGGAAAAGATCGCAGCACAACAGAAGCAATACCATGTAGAGGGTGAAAACCAGCCAGCCGGTACTGTATTCGAAAAAGAAATGCGCCCACGCGGAGCCGGACTTTCCGGAATGGCGAAGGACAAAGGTCAAAAGAATGGACAGCGCACTTATCCACACAAGTACGCCGAATACCCACCTGACCGCCGGCGGAAAATGCTGGAGCGCCTGCCATCCGCGCAGGCAGATGTAACCGTTGCCGCCCAGGTAGGCGACTAACATCAGGATAATGAAAACAGCCATGAATAAAAGCGGGTCCGGTTGCCGGGGTATGCCCGGACAAGCCGAACCGTGCCCGTTTATTTTTTAGGATAACCTACCGGATTGTTCATAATCGGCAGTTGGCTGTCGCTCAACTTCAACACCTTCCGGAGTTCGTCCTGGTCCATCGAGGCGCGCGGGACGGTGGAAAGCCCGACGGCCGCGCAAAAGAGATTGATGTTTTGCGTCACAATCCCCGCATCTACCGCTCCCATAAGCCTGATATGCTCGGCTTTCGGATCGCCCAGCTTGTCCAGGTTGATGACCGTTACGATACATACCGGCGCCGTTTTGGCAAAATCCTGACTGCCGGCCACCGCTGCCCGGTAATCGCCCCCAGCTACGGGTTTCAGCGAATGAGCCTGCGCGTCATACAGGTAGGCGCCGTCCGCACGGATGGCGTAGACGTCGATTTCCTGTTTGTTCATGGCCGACGGCGCCGTCCGTTTCCCGTCCGGGCGGTTGACGCCGTTCGCCGCCCACAGCAGGTCGGACAAATCCTGCAAGCTAAGTTCCTGCGGACTGTATTCACGGTCGGAATGCCGGTCCGAAAGCGCTTTCATCGTAGCGGATCCGCGCGTTTTATCCGGGGCATTCAACCTGATTTCCTGCAACTCCTGTGCAGATATACCCGCTGCCGTCAGGCAGCATATCAGTGCAATGACAATTCTTTTCTTTTCCATATACAATAAGAAATTAGTTCCGGCAAAAGTAAGAAAAATTCCGATACAGGACAAACTTTCTGATGACCGGGTGCATTCCAAAATGTCATTTTTTTACTTGGGGATGCGAGATAAATTTGTTTTTGACGGAAATAAAGTCTACCTTTGTCGCCCGAATCAACAAAATAACAGGATAACTATAAACAAGCAATAACAATGAAAAGAACATTTCAACCCTCGAACCGCAAGAGGAAAAACAAACACGGGTTTCGCCTGAGAATGTCTACGGCCAATGGCCGTAGGGTACTTGCATCACGCCGCTCCAAAGGAAGAGCCAAGTTGACGGTTTCCGACGAATATCCCAAATAATCAGTGTATAAACAGCCGGTTACGGCATCACGGGAGGACTATTGCGGAAGGTAAAAATTCTTGATATAAGGATTTTTACTTTTTTTATATCCCCAGCCATTGATATTTTCTTATTTTTGCCCCTTGTAATGCAACAGAATAGAAAGAACATACGGGAACAGTGGATCTGTATGCCCATTGCCTATCATCTGATGGCAGCCATACTCGTCGCAGGTATACTGCTCTTTTTGGCGCTCAAAGGATTGAACTCCTACACGCGCCATAACAAAGCGGTAGTTATTCCTGACGTCAAAGGTATGCAGATCAGGGAAGCCGCCCTCTTTTTCGCGAACAACGGGCTGCGTTACAGCGTGGTCGATTCGATTTATTCGAAGGACGTGCCGCCGGGAACCATCGTGGATGTATTTCCCGTGGCCGGTTCCAAGGTGAAGGAAGGACGCATCGTTTCCCTGACGCTCAATGCGACCGACGTGGAAAAAGCCGCCATTCCGGATGTGTCCGACCTGTCTTTCCGGCAGGCTCATGCCATCATGCAGGCGCAGGGATTTTCGTTCATCGAAATGCGCTATGTGCCGGGAACGTACCGGGACCTGGCCATAGCGATTGAATCGGACGGAAAGGAACTGACGCCCGGCGAAAGAGTGCCGCTCACCTCTGCACTTGTACTGAAAGTCAGTGACGGAGGGGTGAATGCTTCAGGCGAATCGATTTCGGCAGGCAGTCCGGCCGGCGAAAATCAGCAGTGAAACCAAAATGATGAACGCGATGAACGAATGGGTAACACGGGAAGAAAAGCCCCCGGTTGAAAGCGATCTCCTGCTCGACGAACAGCCGGAGGACGAGGCGGCGGACTTCATGCCGCGTTATGAGCATTTCCGTTATGTGGCCGACCGGAAACAGTCCCTGCTGCGCATTGACAAATTCCTGATCGACCGCATGATGAATGTCAGCCGGAACCGTATCCAGCTGGCGGCCGAAGCCCACTGCATTCTGGTGAACGGGAAACCGGTGAAAAGTAACTACCGGATCAAGCCGCTGGATGTGGTATCGATTGTGATGTCGCATCCGCGTTACGAAACGGAAATCCTGCCCGAAGACATTCCGCTGGACATTGTGTATGAAGATGAGGATTTGCTGGTAGTGAACAAGCCGGCCGGACTGGTCGTCCATCCCGGACACGGGAACTATACCGGTACGCTGGTCAATGCGCTGGCCTGGTATCTGCGCGAAGACCCGCAGTTCGACCCCGCCGACCCGGCCGTCGGACTGGTGCACCGTATCGACAAAGACACCTCCGGACTGCTGGTCATCGCCAAACGGCCGGAAACCAAAACCGGCCTCGGCCTGCAATTCTTCCACAAAACAGCCCGGCGCCAGTACACGGCGATGGTATGGGGCATCCTCAAGGACGACGGCGGACGCATCGAGGGAAACATCGGACGCGACCCGCACGACCGGTTGCAGATGGCCGTCTTTCCCGACGGCGAACAGGGCAAACCGGCCGTCACGCATTACCGGACCCGGCAGCGACTGGGTTACGTGACGCTGGTCGAATGTCGGCTGGAAACCGGCCGGACGCATCAAATCCGGGTACACATGAAGCATATCGGCCACCCCGTGTTCAACGACGCCCGCTACGGTGGCGACCGGATTCTGAAGGGACAGCCCTTTTCCAAATACAGGCAGTTTGTACAGCGCTGTTTCGAGGTCTGTCCCCGTCAGGCGCTTCATGCGCAGACGCTTGGATTCGTACACCCGGCTACCGGCAGGGAGCTGTTTTTCGATTCGGAACTGCCGGCTGACATGCGGCTGTTGATCGACAACTGGAATCAGTATGTTTTAAATAACCGGGAATCATGAAAAAGAATGTAGCTGTTATTGCCGGAGGCTATTCCTCCGAGTATGAAGTCTCCCTGCGGAGCGCCGAAACCGTGTCCGCATCCATTGACCCGGAACGGTACAGCGTATACACGGTGGTGCTGGACAGGGACGCATGGACGGCAACGCTGCCGGACGGAAAGACGGCGCCCGTCAACAAAAACGATTTCAGTTTTTCGTACGGAGGCGACACCGTTTCCATCGATTACGCCTATATTACCATACACGGCACTCCGGGCGAAGACGGACGGCTGCAAGGCTACTTCGACATGCTCCGGATACCTTATTCATCGTGCGGCGTACTGGCCAGCGCCCTTACCTTTAACAAATATATCTGCAACCGCTTTCTGGAAAGCGAAGGGCTTTCCGTTGCCGCTGCGCTTCGCCTGCGGCGGGGCGAACGTCTTGCCACGGACGAAATCGTCGCCCGCCTGGGACTGCCCGTCTTTGTCAAGCCAAACGACAGCGGCAGCAGTTTCGGCATTACCAAGGTAAAGGAAGCCGCACAGATACAGCCGGCCATCGGGAAAGCGTTTGCCGAAGGCGACGAGGTCATCATCGAACGCTTTATTCCGGGTGTTGAAGTGACCTGCGGGTGCTACCGCGTAAAGGGAAACATCGTTGCGCTGCCCCTGACGGAAGTGATTCCGGCGAATGAGTTTTTCGATTACGGAGCCAAATATAACGGCGAATCGCAGGAGATTACGCCGGCGCGTCTGTCCGGCGAACTCACCGGACGGATTCAACAGGAAACAAGGAAAATATACAAACGGATCGGAGCCAGAGGAATGATCCGGGTCGACTACATCATTCCTACCGACGGACTGCCCGTCCTGCTGGAAGTGAATACGACTCCGGGCATGACCGCAGCCAGTTTCATCCCGCAACAGATACGGGCAGCCGGTTCTGACCTCCGGGAAGTATTAACCGACATAATTGAAAATGGATAACACAATGGAAAAGAATACGCATTTATATGATTTTGACGATATTCGTCCGCTGAACGACGACGAAGTGAGCGCCGCCATCGACGAACTGATTGCCGCCCCCGGATTTCGCAACGCGGTGAGTTACATCATGCCGAAGGTGGACTGGGAGGCTTTTACCCGGCACATGCGCCAGTGCAGAACGAAAGAGGAATTTAAGTCTACTTTCAGCTACGATGCCGTGATGACGATCGCCCGGCACACGACCTTCTCGCTGACCATCTCCGGCCGGAGCCGCCTGCCGGAAAATACGTCCTGCACATTTATCTCGAACCATCGCGACATCGTGCTCGACGCCGCCTTCCTCAACGTCCTGCTCTACGACATCGGACACGGACTGACGCAGGTGGCCATCGGCGACAACCTCCTGATACATCCCTGGATCAAGCTGCTCGTGCGCATCAACAACAGCTTCATTGTCAAGCGCGACATCCCCGTGCGCCAGGTGTTGGAAGCCAGCCGCACACTCTCGGCCTACATCCATCACACCGTCCGGCACACGAAGGAATCCGTGTGGATTGCGCAGCGCGAAGGACGCGCCAAGGATTCGAACGACTTCACCCAGAACGCCGTCCTGAAAATGCTCAACATGGGCGGCACGGAAGACATCCTGACTAACTTGATGGCGCTGAACATCGTTCCGGTCGCCATTTCCTACGAGTTTGACCCCTGCGACTACCTCAAGGCACAGGAGTTCCAGCTCAAGCGCGACCATCCCGACTTTGTCAAAAGCAAGCGCGACGACTTGCTGAATATGGAAACGGGTATCCTGCAGAACAAGGGACGGGTGCATTTCACCGTCGCGTCGCCGGTCAATCCTGCGCTGAAAGCCCTGGACGGGAAAATGGAAAAGAACGAACTGTATTCGGCCATTGCCGCGGTCATCGACCGGGAGATTTACGCCCACTACCGTTTCTATCCCTGCAACTACGTGGCCTACGACATGCTGTACCAGACCCTGCACTTCCGGGCAAACTACGACCAGCGGGATAAAAAACAGTTCGAGACCTACCTGCAGCAGCAACTGGACAAGATTCTCATCCCCGACAAAGACGAAGCATTCCTTCGCACCAGGATGCTGGAGATGTATTCGAATCCCCTGAAAAATCATTTGAAAAACAGCCGGTAAAACGCCTTATGACACGGGAAGCCTCCAAGCCTTCGGGAAAAGTTCCGGAACCCGCGCTTCGCCGGTTGCCCTGGTATCTTGCATACGTCAAGTTGCTGAAAGGCTATGGCGAATCGTTTGTCTCGTCGACCCAGATAGCGAAGGAGATTAATGTGGATGCCAGTCAGGTGGCCAAAGACCTTTCCTGGGTCAACCTTTCGGGAAAGACGCGGGTGGGTTACGAAATCAACGCCCTGATCGGGATTCTGGAAGATTTCCTGGGATTTGCCTCACAGCACAGGGCGTTTCTCTTCGGCGTGGGACGTCTGGGCGCCGCCCTGATGCGCGATTCGGGACTGACGCAGTATGGCCTGAACATCGTTGCCGGCTTCGACGTCCGCAGGAAAATCGTCGGGTCGACCATCGCCGACATTCCGGTGTTCCACATGAACGACTTCCGGGAAAAACAGCAACAGTATGGCGCGACTATCGGAATCATCACCGTCCCGGTCGAGGAAGCGCAGAAGGTGACCGAATGCATCCTCACGGAAGGTATCCGCGCCCTGTGGAACTTCACGCCCTTCCGCATCCGCGTACCGGAAAACGTCGTCGTCCAGAATACCTCCATCTATGCCCATTTAGCCGTGATGTTCAACCGGATGAACTCGCTGACTTAAAAGGCATACAGCCTCTCAAACCGGAAAAATCCGTACGGGACCAAAACGATACTCGAAAAAAACAAACTGCATAGGGTACATGTCAAATGGTCGCGAAAGAGGATGGATATTAGAAAACCCTTATTTTCGGCAAGTTCCCTTAGTAACCCGCGAGTTCCCCCTTCAGTTCCCCCCCTTATTTCCCTTATTCCATTCACACAAAAGAAGATAAAGAAGGGTCGGGAGAGAGGACTCCAATGCTACTAAGGGTGCAATTCAAATTGTCGCAGATTTCCGTCCTTGCGAGGTACGAAGCAATCCGGGCCGGGTGCACCCCTGGATTGCTTCGTGCCTCGCAAAGACGC
>JAISWC010000097.1 GCA_031271245.1 Tannerella sp.
GAACGGATAGACCCTTCGCGCCTGTACGGTTTTATGACCGCTCCGTGGAGGCCGACATTGACGGCATGTGCCGACAAGCATAAAGAAGCCATCCGTCAGATAGGCAGAGCCATTAAAAACAATATAAGATGAAAACAAGCGGATCTATTTTGATAAGTTGTCTGCTGCCGTTACTCACCGGACAGGAACTGTCCGGACAACAAAGCGGCCGTATTGAGCCGGCGTCTGCGACCGCACAGCAACCCCCGGTCAATCCTCCGGAACAGGATCTGCTGTTGATTGGAGCCGTCCGGTGTAAACAGGAGAAGCCTTAGTTAAATAATCATCAAATAAATCAGAATAAAATAAATACAATGAATCGTAGAATTTTTATAAAAAACACAATGACTGTTGCGGCAGGGGCGTTTGTTGTTCCGATAATTATCCCTTCGCACGTGTTGGGTAAGACGCCGCCAAGCGACAAAATCAATATCGGACAGATAGGATGCGGGCGTATAGCCATGGATCTCGACTTGCCCGAAGTAATGAAATTCGATTCGGCAAGAGTAATCGCATGTTGCGACCTCGACAGCAACCGGCTGAAAGACGGCAAAGCGAAAATAGACTCTTTTTACGAAAAGAAAACAGGAAAGAAAGACTATGTCAATGCACGTATGTATGACAACTACCGCGACTTGCTGGCAAGCACAGACATTGACGCGGTTGTTATCAGCACACCCGACCACTGGCATGCACAGCCTGCTATCGAAGCGGCCATAGCGGGGAAGGATATCATGCTTCAGAAACCTTTTTCCCTGACAGTCGCCGAAGGGCGGTTCGTGTGCGATGTAATAAAGAAAAAAGGGCGGATACTGCAAGTCTGCACTCAGCTTCGTGCCTCGTCGCAGTTCCGTATTGCCGCCGAATTAGTGCGCAATGGACGTATCGGCAAACTTCATACCGTACGGATAGGTCAAACCGGTGACCCTTCCGGTCCCGAGGCCGCCGAGATGCCTGTTCCCTCCAATCTTAACTACGACATGTGGCTGGGTTCCACTCCCAAAGTCTATTATACTGAGATACGGGTACACCCGCAAAACGATTACAGCCGTCCCGGATGGCTGCGCTGCCACCAGTTTGGCGCCGGGGCTATCACCGGTAATATCGTGCACTATCTCGATCTGGCTTCATGGGGTATGGATACCGAATACACAGGCCCTGTATCTGTTGAGGCTACCGGCGAATATCCCAAGTCGGGCCTTTGGGATGTACATGGCGATTTCATGGTAAAAGCCGAATATGCCAACGGTATTACCTGTTATGCCGACTCTCATTATCCGGCAATGGTACGCTATGAAGGCACGGAAGGCTGGGTAGAGGCCGGCCCCGGCGCATTGAGGGTGACGGCGAGCGACCCCGCGCCTCTCACTAAAAATCCCCAAATCATCAATGCCGGCGATCCGAAAATCCTTACATCTGAAATCAAAGAGAATGAAATACATCTCTATAAGATTGACGACCAGCATGGTAACTGGCTCGAATGTATCCGGACACGGCAACTGCCCATTTCGACAGCCGAAATAGGACACCGCGCCACTACCGCATGTCTGATAAGTGATATAGCCATGAGATTGGGAAGAAAACTCTATTGGGACGCCGAAAAAGAACGGTTCAAAGGAGATAAAGAGGCCAATGCCATGCTCTCCCGTCCTCAAAGGAAACCTTACGGAACGGATTATATAAAATTTTAACACAATGAAAACAGTCAAGAACAATATCAGCCGCCGACGTTTTATCGGCGCTTTCTCGGCGGCCTCCGCGGTGGCGGCCGTATCCGGTCATACACCTGCTTACGGCGAAACGGCGGCAGTCCGGAATCCGGCTGCTCCTTCCGCCGTCCGGTCAGAGGGAGAACCGTTGCAGATAGCCACCTTCGACGTAGACGCCACCCCTCCGGTCGGTAGCCAACTTGTCTACGGACGGATGCTTAATTCGTGGGACCTGAGTCTGCGGGCCAGGGGGATTGTCCTGTCCGGCGCCGGCAAGCCGGTCGTTTTGTGTGCGATCGACTGGATTGGCATTGCCAACGAAAGCCAGGACGTTTTCAAAAATGCCCTGGCCGTTGCCGCCGGAACAGAACCGGAGAGGGTCGCTGTCCATACCTTGCATCAGCACGACGCTCCGATCTGCGACTTCTCGGCCGAGAAGGTGATGCAGGAGCTGGGTATCGAACCGCACTGTTTTGAAAGCTATTTTGCACGGATTTTCCTGGAAAAACTGGCCCGGGCGGTGCGGGAATCCCTCCAGCGGCTACAACCGGTGACGCACATCGGCACGGGACATGCCCCGGTCTATCAGGTCGCTTCCAACCGCCGGATTATAAAAGACGGACAGGTCGGAGAGATGAGAAGTACGGCCTGTAAGAATCCGGCCCTTCGCGCCGAACCGGAAGGACTGGTCGACCCCGACGTCACCCTGCTCAGTTTTTGGAATGAGCAGGCGCCGGTTGCGGTGCTGACCTTCTATGCGACCCATCCTCAAAGTTACTACCTGACAGGCATTGCCAATCCCGACTTCCCCGGCCTTGCGCGGAGTTTCCGGCAACTGGCCGTCCCGGACGCCCTGCACGTTCATTTCACCGGCGCGGGAGGCAATATCGGCGCCGGGAAATACAACGACGGATCGCACGAAAACCGGCTGATTCTGGCGCAACGGCTGGCCGACGGCATGGAACGCGCCTGGAACGCACGCACCCTGTTTCCGGTCAGTGCATCGGATGTGGCATGGGATACCGTACCGGTGAACCTGCCTGTTTCCGAAACACATATCCGGGACGTGGAAAAACAGTTCAAGTCGCCCACCGGTCCCTTTTTTTATGCCAATAACGTAAGTTCGGTAGTCTGGGCAAAAAGGCAGTCGGCCGGAAAACTGATTAACATTGCCCGCCTGCGCGTCGGGAAGGCCTGCGTGCTGTTCATGCCCGGCGAACTGTTTGTCGAATACCAGTTGGCCGCCAAGGCAATGCGGCCGGACATGGCCGTATCCATGGCGGCGTACGGCGATTACGGCCCGTTCTATATCGGAACAAGTGAGGCTTATCGGCAGGGCGGGTACGAAATCAAGTCCAGTCCCGTCACGCCGGAGGTGGAAGAAGTATTGACGGACGCTGTCCGGAAACTGTTGAAATAATAATATATATCTTAAACATCCAAAGAAACATTATGAGTAATACAATTCAATTTTTTAATTTGCAGGCATCGTTGATTTTTTGCCTTTGTACGGCCTGCACAATGCCGCCTGTATTCGATCAGGAAGTGGTTGACCGGGCTGTTGAGAATGGCAAACAGGCGAATGAAGGCTATGAGCGCAGTCTGAAGTTTGTGGAAGGATGGCTCACTACGGCCGACAGTATCAGCGGGCTGTTGCCCAACTTAGTCTCGGACATGTTCAATAACAGCGAAGGCACAGGACGGTGGGAACCGCATAATACGGCAGCCGACAACTATCCGTTTATGGTGCTGACCGCTTATCTGTTAGACAAACCGCTGTACGACGGCAGAATGAAGGAAATCCTTCAAGCCGAGAAGAAACTGACCTCGCGGGTAAAGTCGTTGCCCGACATCTACTCGTTTTCGAAACGAGGCTTTCGGTACGACGAACTGAACATGGGACAGGTCGTTTTCGGGACTTCGGAATATATCAAAGACGGCTTGATTCCGCTCAATGAATATCTTGGGAAATCGCCGTGGCAGGAACGGATGTTTGAAATGCTTGACGACCTGGAAGAATACATCAAAGACCCCGCCGATGTGGAAAAACTGTATGGCAGACCCGACGCCAAGACGTCCGAAATCGCGCATTACCGCGCCTTGATTGAGGAAGTAAACGGCGACATGCTGCAAACCTTGTCGCGCGTTTACCGGATAACCGGCGATAAAAAATATTTAGATTGGGCTGTGCGGATCGGCGACTACTATTTGCTCGGCAAGCGGGACCTCTCGCAGGTGGAATACTTGCGGCTGCGCGACCACGGCTGCGAGGTCATTGGCGGGCTGAGCGAGCTTTATGTCACGCTTCATTACGCCGACTCCGAAAAGAAGCGTCAATACAGCGAGGCTTTCTACCGGCTGTTAGACCGCGTGCTCGAAACGGGCAGAAACGAAGACGGGATTTTCTACAACGCCATCAATCCGGGAACCGGCAAAGTGGTTGATTCGGGCCTTGTCGACAACTGGGGATATATCTTCGACGCTTATTATTCGGTTTATTTGGTTGACAATAAGGAAGAGTACCGGCAAGCCGTGTTGAAAGGGGTTGGGAAACTTTACGAGAAATACCGCAACTACCCCTGGGAAGGCAAAAGCCACGACGGTTATGCCGACGCGCTTGAAAGCGGCATAACCATCTATAACCGCGAGCCGGTGGCAGCGTTGAAAAGCTGGATTGACAGCGAGATGAAAGTGATGTTTGCCATGCAACGCCCGGACGGAATCATAGGCGGCTGGCACGGCGACGGTAATTTCGCACGCACAGCCATCATGTACAGCCTGTGGAAATCGCAGGGCGCAACCGTACAGCCCTGGCGGAGCGACGTGATGCTCGGCGCAGAGCGGTCGGGCGACGAAATCTATTTCACGCTGACTGCCGGAAACGGCTGGGAAGGAAAACTCCTGTTCGACGCCCCGCGCCACAAAACTATCCTGCATCTGCCGATAGACTATCCGCGTATCAATCAGTTTCCGGAGTGGTTCACAGCGTCGGAAAACGAAACCTACCGCGTTGTTTCCTCGCAGCAGGGACTTTCCGGCAGCTATTCCGGAGCGCAGTTGCAGGCAGGGATACCGGTAAAAATAGAAGCAGGAGGAAAAATAGTTTTATCTTTAGGGCGCCTCTAAAAACTCTTTATTTTTCTCCCATTTTTTTCAGGATATTTTTTTGAAAACTTTATAACAAAATACCCCCAAATCCGTTATCTGCTTCCTGAAATGCCATGCTGTACGGCTGTCGGGTATATCATCTGCTATTGTCAAATTTAAAAAACGCATGAAACTTAATCGATCATTTATCTGAAATTCAACTTGATCGTCTGACAGATTGTAATAACGTTGCAGGATTAAAATCTTAAACATCAGAACATAATCGTATGGCGGACGACCTCCGCCGCCTTTTGATAATTTGCTCAATCTCTTTTCG
>JAISWC010000096.1 GCA_031271245.1 Tannerella sp.
CGATATTGCCACAATTGAGTACAGCCCGACCATTCCGTGAATGAAAATTGCGCCTAATGTACAGACTGTACCGCCGATAGCAAGCGTTGTCAGCAATATGCTCGGTTTGATATATTTCAATAAAAATGTGCAGATGAAACGGCTTGTTACGAAAATACCCATTGCAATCATGTTATATCCCTGTGCCGTTGCCTTTGGCATATTCAATTCTTTATCGGCATATTGAATGATAAATGTCCAGACCATAATTTGCACGCCAACATAGAAAGCCTGAGCAACAACCGACCAAACATAACGTTTGTTGTTTAACAGATTTTTAACCGTTTGCCCGACAGTATAGACGCTCGAATCGGCGGAAACAATCTTTGGTAATTTCGATACAAGAAATACTATGAAAAAGCATAATACCACACCTCCAAGCAACAAATACGGCAAACTCACCGTATCGAGGTCTGCCTGTTGTATCTGCAACAAAGCATCGGGGTTGGTCTGCTGCAATACGAGCCGTTCCGCTTCAGTTTCCTTACTCAGTTTTGCAAGAATAAATTCTTTGGCAATCAACATTCCGGTCAACGAGCCGATAGGATTAAACGCCTGTGCAAAATTAAGGCGTCGCGTAGCGCTCTCGTCGGGACCTAAGGACAGGATATACGGATTCGATGTAGTTTCGAGAAACGCCAGTCCGCAGGTCATCACGAAATAAGCAATCAGGAATGCCCAGAAAAGCATTGCATTACCGGCGGGAATGAACAAAAAGCATCCGATGGAATATAGTCCAAGTCCAACGAGGATACCTTTTTTATAATTGTACTTTCGGATAAACAGCGCTGCCGGAATCGCCATAAAACAGTATCCGCCGTAGAAAGCGAACTGTACCAGCGAGCTTTCAAAGTTCGAGATCAGCAGGATATTCTTGAACGCTGCGACCATCGGGTTGGTGATGTCGTTGGCAAAACCCCATAATGCAAACAGGGACGTTACGAGAATAAACGGGAACAGGTAGTTTCTTCCGTCTTTTCCGCGAAAAAAAGAGGTATTCTTCATCATTTCTTATTCACTAAAATATTATAAATCGTTTGATATTCGCCGGCAAAAGTAAAAGAATTCTTCGTTCCGGCAATCATCTCACCTACTTTTTGATTGTTAATTATGAATTATTAATGATTGAGTGTTTGATTCGAAGGATGCACGGAGGGGTGCGTTTTAAATGGTCGCATTGATTTCCACTTGAGGCCGTTTTTCTTTTATTTTTTTACCACAAAGGACACAAAGGTTTTTGAAATGCACCCGCACGGAGCGTCCCTTTGCACGGGATGGATATTGTGATTACTTTTGCGGGGAAAACAATACGGTATGACAAAGAAAAAGTTTTACGTGGTATGGGAAGGTGTCCGGCCGGGCATCTATGCGTCCTGGGAGGATTGCAGATTACAGGTGACGGGCTATCCGGGGGCTAAATACAGGTCGTTCGACACCGGCGAAGCCGCTCGCGAAGCCTGGGAAGCCGGCTGGCAGCCTTCCGGGAAGTTTGCGAAACCGCCTCTGCGTTCCGTGCAGGAGGTCTTTCCCTCTGTCCCGTTCATTCGCGAGAGCCTGGCTGTCGATGCGGCGTGCAGCGGTAATCCGGGCGACATGGAATACCGGGGCGTCCATGTAGCGACCGGCAGGGAATGGTTTCGTGTGGGGCCACTCAGGCAGGGAACGAACAATATCGGAGAATTTCTGGCGCTGGTGCACGGGCTGGCGCTGATGAAACGGGAGCATCTCGCCCTGCCGCTCTATTCCGACAGCCGGAATGCCCTCCTGTGGGTACAGATAAAGAAATGCCGTACCCGACTCACTCGGACGGCAGTCAATGCTCCCGTCTTTCAGCTGATCGAACGTGCCGAGAAATGGCTCCGGGAAAATACCTGCGAAACGCAAATCCTCAAGTGGAATACCCGTGCATGGGGTGAAATACCGGCCGATTTCGGAAGAAAATAAGGTTATGAAACGGGCGATTATCATTGGGGCGACGTCGGGTATCGGACGGGAAGTGGCGAAGAAATTACTGGAAGAAGGCTGGCAGATCGGCGTGGCAGGCCGTCGGGAAGAAGAACTGTTGACCTTGCAGGCCGCTTCACCCGAACGTGTGTCGGTTCGGACGCTGGACATCACGCGGGAAGATGCGCCGGAACGGTTACAACAGTTGATTGCACAAACCGGCGGCATGGATTTGTTTTTCCTGTCTTCCGGCATCGGTCGGCAGAATCCGGAACTTCAACCTGCAATCGAATTGTGTACCGTCGAAACAAATGCACTGGGATTCACCCGTATGGTGACGGCGGCATTTCATTATTTCCGGGAACATCGCGGCGGTCATCTGGCCGTGATCAGTTCGGTGGCCGGAACCAAAGGATTAGGTTCGGCGCCTTCCTATTCGGCGACCAAACGTTTTCAGAACACGTATCTGGAGGCGCTGGCGCAGCTGGCGCACAGCCGGAAACTGAACATTCACTTCACCGATATCCGTCCGGGTTTCGTGGCTACGGCCATCCTGGACAGGACGAAACATTATCCGATGCTGATGAAGCCCGAACGTGTAGCGGCGCACATCGTCCGGGCACTGAACCGGCGCAGGCGCGTAGCCATCATTGACCGGCGCTATGCGTGGCTGGTATTCATCTGGCGGCTGATTCCCCCGTGGCTGTGGGAACGGATGAAACTTTCATGATTGAAGGCCGTATTTCATTCAGGCTTACCGTCCCACAATGATCAGCCGCTGCGTTTTGGTGGCTTCGGCCGACGTTCCGGTGCGGATGGAGGCTCGATAGAGGTAGATGCCCGGACACAGCCGCGTACCGCTGCCACTGGTCAGATTCCATGTCACGGCATAGGCCTTGAACAGGTCGGAAGCACCGTTTTCTTCGTGCTGCCACTGGAGACGTCCGACCATGTCGTAAACCCGGATGACAACGTTCATCTGCGATTCCGGGCGGTTGTGATACAGCATGAAGGTGACGCTCTCGCGGGCAGGCACCGGGCCGGCCGTCAGTTCGGTGATATACGGCTTGAGGTCGTTTACCACTTCGAACGTGAAGGTCTGCGTGGTGGAGTGATTCAATACGTCCCAGACTTTAAATTCCGCCGTGTGGCGACCGGGTGTCATTGCCGGCATCGGGAAGCGGACGATGTTTTCGCCCTTGCCGTTGGCCAGCGCTTCCACGTATGCATTCAGGTTGTAGCTCATCGACGGGTCGCTGTCGACGGTCAGCGTCACATCGTGTCCGACGCTGCTCCCGCCGACGTTTACCCCGCTCTGATCCCAGAGCACGGCCACAAAGAAGGGTGTGTTATTCACCCTGCCGCTGGCGGTGAAGGTGCTGTCGTTGAGGTAGAGTGCACGGATTTCGGGGCCTTCGGTGTCGCCTTCCGTGTTGACGGCCGTCCCGCCGACCAGGTATTGCTTGAAGACGCCCTGCGCTTCCGTGTTTGTCGTTTCGTCTAAGGCGTACAAACTCATCTTTCCCGAACGGTTGGAATAGGAAATATCCTTGGGGACGATGAACGAAAAGGAAAATTCGCCGTCGCGGACAAGGTCGTTGACCTTTTGCAGTGTGTTCGGATAGTCCGTGTATTCAAAGGGCGTGCCTGTCCGGTTGTTGTCCAGCGTGGTAATTGTCTGTTCGCTGTCCATCAGGGTGACGGCCAGCGTTCCGTTGAACGCCGTTGCTTTCCGGCTGTCCGGATCATACACTTCGCCTCTGACCGTGATTCGCTCCATTGCCTTGAAAGTGACCGTATCGCTGTCCGAAAGCGGCTGTCCGTTGATTTCCGTCAGCCGGATGTGGTAATCCGGGTAGGCCAGCGTCAATGCCGGATCGCCGATCAGGATGAAACGCGCCCGGTCCATGTTTTTATAGTTTTGCTTGGTCTCCCGCGCCACTTCGCCCAGCGTCATCCGGCGACCTTCCACGCGGTCGAACAGGTGCCTGTTCAATTCTCGGTTAATGTCGAAATTGGTTGTGGTATAGGCTACCCGCGTGGTAGTGAAAAGGGCGATTCCGCCGCTTTTCGGGTTGAGGAACACGTTTTCGCCGGCCGAAGTGCCAAAGGCGTCGAAGGGGGCGAAGTCGCACGTGGCCGTAATCCACAGCGGCAGGTGCGCATAGGTTGCCTGCCGGATGAAGCGATCCGTGATGACGTGTTCGTCGCTCCAGGAATTGTCGTTGCCGTGGCCGGTATAGTTAATCATCAGGACGCCTTCCTTCAGTTGCCTGGCGATGGCCGCTTCCACATCGGGATAACCGGCCATCCCGCCCGTATTCGATTTCCGGTAGGCGTCGAAGAAGATTTTGTTCGACAGAAATTCGGGATAGGACGCTTCCAGACTTTGCGTCAACTGATACGACTGCGACATGTGAATAGTGGAGTATCCGTCCGAATTGCTTCCGTCGTCGGCGACGAAGCAGAGACTGTTTTTCCAACTCCCGGCATCCCGGTTGTCCATGTAGGCAATGACCTTGTCCACCGCGGCTTTGGCCTCATCCGGCGTGCGCACCGGAAAACGTCCGACACCCAAAAGAATCTGGCTGGTATGGGGTGTTGTGCCTTCGTTATCGGCCAGGAAGGCATAATAGTCCTCGATCACCAGTGAAGCGGCGTTCAGGGAATTGCGGGTCTGATACGTCGGGATGAAATTTTCCATGTTGACCGTTTTCCACTGGGCGGTCAACTGCCGGTTATCCCAGGAGCCGTCGCCGAAGAGCAGCAGGAAGCGCGGGGCGTCGGCGGCAGAAGTGCGCCGGTCGTAAAACATTTTCATCATCCGGCGGATCGCGGTAGCGTCGGGCGTACCGCTCGAAAATTCGTTGTACACCTGTTCCGGCGTCGCCACGACAACGCTGATGCCGGTATGCGTCCGGTGATATTCGGCCAGCCGTTCGGCCTCGGCGACGAAGGCCGGCGGCGCCACAATCGCCATGTCGGTCTGCGGCAAGGCATGGAGGTTCTGGGCGGCGACCTCGCGTACCGTTTCAGGCGTGGGGAACGCGGC
This sequence comes from Tannerella sp., assembly GCA_031271245.1. Classification (GTDB taxonomy): domain Bacteria; phylum Bacteroidota; class Bacteroidia; order Bacteroidales; family Tannerellaceae; genus Tannerella. Next base: position 5,036 of record JAISWC010000096.1, read on the forward strand.
GGACAGGTCCACCAGCGCATATTCGCGCAGCAACGGATCGGCCGGTATTGTAAAAGACAGTTCGCCGCCGTTCAGCGTTGTTTCCATCTGCGCCGTACGGAGGCCGTCCGTCACGTCGAACACGGCCATGCCGGACGTCGCGTTTTGAATCGTGAACCGCGACGTGTTGCCACGGGCGGCGAGACTCCGGAAAAACGTGCAGGCTTCGCCATACGACTTCAACTGCCGTTTCATTTGCAGTCGGAGGTAATCCAGGCGCACGTTGGTATGGCCGGCTGCGCTGTAGTTTACCGTCACTTTCGTCGTTTCCTTTTTTTCGCCCTTCCACTCGGCGGCACGAAACAGCGAAACGCCCTTGGTATATATGTATACTTCGGAATCTGTGCTTTCCTGCCGGATGATTCCGTCGTCGAAGAGCATCCGGTCGTCGACACTCAGCGACACCGTTCCGGACGATCCCATGCCGCTGCCTCTCGAAATGAAGCGGATGGTAACCTGTCCGACGTCTGCCGTAATGCCGGGCGTCTGGAAGGTGAACGGCTGCGACAGGGTGCGTTCAAAACT
>JAISWC010000123.1 GCA_031271245.1 Tannerella sp.
CTCCCTGACTGATTTTGACCTTTTCTATGACTTTCGCGGAGCGGTTCGTCATGGCAATCCAGAATTCTTCATGCGGAAGGTCGCACAGCAGCGGATAAAACAGCCTGAATATCTGTTCACTGCTGCGGATGCTTTCCCTCGGCAGGGGGGCTGCATCGCTCCGGCGCCGTGCCAGTTCCATGGCGGCAACGATGGTGACGGCCTTGGCTTCGCCGATTCCGTTGAATGCCGTCAATTCCTTGACGGACATTTTCCCCAGTGCATTCAAATTGTTGGAAACCGCGTTCAGGATACGCTGCGACAACTGTACGGCCGTCTCCTGCGTATTTCCCGAACCAATCAGGATGGCTAACAGTTCCGCGTCGCTCAGCGAAGGAGTTCCCTTGAGCAGCATCTTCTCGCGCGGACGGTCTTCAACGGCCCACTCCTTGATGCGAAGTCTTTCGGCCGAATCCATAAGCGCTTATTTTACACGTCCGATGTAGGAGCCGTTGCGGGTATCGACCTCAATCCTGTCGCCCACGTTGATAAACAGGGGTACACGCACTTTGGCGCCCGTTTCCACCGTAGCATCTTTCAGCGTATTGGTAGCCGTGTCGCCCTTGATGCCCGGTTCGGTGTAGGTGATTTCGAGCGTTACATGCGCCGGCAGTTCACAGGTCAGGATGGTTTCGCTTTCGGCGTGTACCATGGCTTCCACCAGGTCGCCCTCTTTCAGAAACGCCACCCCGTCGACGCTTTCGCCCGCCAGCGAAATCTGTTCGAAGGTTTCGGGATGCATGAAGTTGTAGCCCATGTCGTCCTTGTACAAAAACTGGTATGGACGGCGTTCGATGCGTACTTCTTCCACCTTGATGCCCGAGTTCCACGTCTTGTCGATGACACGGCCTGTTGTGACGTTTTTCAGTTTGGTACGTACGAAAGCAGGCCCTTTCCCCGGTTTCACGTGAAGAAACTCGGCGATGAAGTAGTAGGTCCCGTCTACATTCAGGCACATGCCATTTCTAAAATCTGCTGTTGTAGCCATAAATTGTCTGTATCATTTAGTTGTGACCCGGGTGGGACTCAAACCCACGACCTTCAGAACCGGAATCTGACGCTCTATTCACTAAGCTACCAGGCCTAAAAAACGGTGCAAAGGTATAAAAAAAATCCGCGACTGCATAACGATGCCGTTTATTTTTCAGAGAATGAAAGTTCGTAGTCCCCTAATCATGTTTACAGCCGGGACGTAAAAAATGATCGTATTTCTCACGAAAGTTCTCCCCAAACAATGCCCGTTTTCATACTCCTCAAAACATACGGGTTACATTTTAGGTGACAGTCTGAAGCAGTCCGGTTTCTCCCTTAACTTAATGACATTAGCGGACGGTCGGGATGGGATAATTGCGGTTTATTCAAAAGAAATCAGTATCCGGAACACCTTTCCCGGGTCGGACTTCCATTTCTCCAGCGCTTCCCGCGCCTGTTCGGGCGGGTAAATGCCGCTGATCAGCGCATCTTCCGGACAGGCGCCTCGCCCGAGATACTCCATGACCGCACGGAAATCTTCCGGCAGGGCATTTCGCGAACCGCGGATGTCCATTTCCTTCTGCACAAACAGTTTGGTCTCGAAAGCAATCTCCGTTTTGGCGTAGCCGATGCAGACCACGCGACCGGTGAAAGCCACTTCGTCGACGGCCATCCGGTAAGTCGCCGGCGCCCCCACGGCTTCGATCACCACGTCCGGGCCTGCCTGATTCGTGATGTCCTGCAGACGGGCGTGCACATCTTCCGTCTTTGAACAGACGGTATACGCAGCGCCTAACTGTCCGGCCAGCGCCAGTTTTGCCCCGTCCACGTCCACCGCAATCACTCGCGCGCCGCGAATGACGGAACGGATCAGCGCGCCCAGGCCAATCATGCCGCAACCGATCACCATTACCGTGTCCGAATCGGTGACCTGCGCCCTGGATACCGCATGAAATCCCACGCTCAGCGGTTCCACCAGTGCAAATGCCTTTTTCGACAGCCGACTGTCCCTGTCCGGAATAATCTTTTCCCAGGGGACGGTTATCCATTCCGCCATGGCGCCATGGCGCTGTACGCCCAGGGTTTGGTTGAACCGGCAGGCGTTGGGACGCCCGTTCCGGCAGGACGGACACTGTCCGCAGGCCGTGTAGGGATTGACGGTGCACAGCATACCCGGTTGGATGTGCTCCGGAACGCCTTCCGACGTTTCGGCTATTTCCGCACTGATTTCGTGTCCCGGGACAACCGGCAGTTGCACCATCGGGTTTTTTCCCGAATACGTGTTCAGGTCGGATCCGCAGAAGCCGACGAAATTTATTTTCACTAACACTTCTCCCGGCCCGATTTTCGGTACGGGAATATCGACGACCTTCACCTCGCCGGGTTGAATGATTTGAACTGCTTTCATATTATATCTGTTACTTTATATCCTTTCCTGCAGCGGCTAAGTGGCACAGCGCCTGCGACATGCCGCGCATACTTTGCGGTGCACCGCATAAACCGTTCGACATGTCGTGCAAGCTTTGCGGTGCACCGCATAAACCGTTCGACATGTCGCACAAACTTCGCGGTGCACCGCATAAACCGTTCGACATGTCGTACAAACTTCGCGACATGTAATATAAACTGTGCGACATGTCGCGCAAGGTTTTCGACATGTCGCATAAACCGTTTGACATGTCGGAAGTGTATGCGCGATGTGACGGCGGCTTCATTCGGACATGTTTTTGATGCAGGGCAAATCAACCAGGTGGCCGAAACGGTAAAACCGTTTTGCGTTCTCTCCGAGGAACAGACTTTTTTCCTCCTCCGTCAGCAGTTTTGACTTCAGCACGAAATCGAAGGACATCCGGTAGGTGATCGCCGTGATGGTGCGCGGATAGTCCGAACCCCACATCAGTTTTTCTATTCCCGCCAGCGAGGCGGCTTCCCGGATAGCCCAAACCGCTCCGGTGAACGGGTAAAATTCGTCGTTGAAAAGCCAGGTGATGCCTCCCGATTCTATCATTACATTCGGGTGACGCGCCAGCCTGATTTGCGCCTGCCAGCCGGGACGGGTGACCATCCCGAAATGTCCGACGGCTATTTGCAGGCGGGGACATTCGGCAATGATTTCCTCCATTTCCGCTACCTGCGTTTCTCCCGGCGCCAGGTCGACGGAGAAGAAGAGGCCGTTTGCTTCCATGTACCTGAACATGCGCATCATTTCGTCGCCGGTGAGGTATATTCTGCGGTCCGGCATGATCAGGCGTTCGGCCGGAAGCTTGATGCCACGGAAGCCTCTTTTCGCCAGTTCCGCGGCTTCGTCCGCAAAGCCGGGCTTGCGGGCGTCGACCAGGCCGCAGCAGAGGAACCGGTCGGGATACGTCTGCTGCACCTCCTGCAGGTAGTCGTTTTGCAGGCCGTCGATGTATTCCTGGGTAATCACGGCGGCCGAAACCTGCGCGTAGTCCATGTTGGAGAGGAAAATCTCCGCCGTGTTGCGTCCGTCGATGATGAACGGCGGCACCATCTGCCGCACTTCGCCCATGAAGAGCGATTTGCCGTTGTCGAGCGTCCGTATCTTCATGCCGTTCACTTCCGTGTCCTGACGGAGCCAGAGGTGGGCGTGTGCATCTATTATCTTCATGAGTGAGAGCGTTTAACTGTTCAGCCAGGTGTCGCGGAAGCGCGGTTCGAGGATGGCCTGTACTTCGCGCAGCAAATCTTCGTCGAGCGGTTCCCGTATCCAGCGGACATTGTTCCGGACGGCCTGGGAACGGGTCGTGCTGAACAGCGTCGTGGCGATACGCGGATTGCCCGCCGCATATTTCAGCGCCAGCTGTTCGATGGATTTGCCTTTCGACCGGCAATATTCCGCCGCCTTTTTGCAGATTTGCTGCAGGGGCGGAGGAGCGGGGTGCCATGCGGGAACGCCTCTTTCGGTCAGCAGGCCCATCGAAAAGGGAGAGGCGTTGATGACGCCGACGCCTTTTTCTTCAAAAGAATCCAGGTAATCCGTCAGGGCGTCGTCGTTCAGGCAGTAGTGACAGAACGAAAGCACGCTTTCGACCGTCCCGGCCGGGACGTGGTCGATGACGTATTTAAAATGTCGCAGCGTAAGGTTGGTAATCCCCACATGCCGGGCAATCCCCCGGTCGCGCAGTTCGACCAGCGCCGGCAGGGTTTCGCCGCAAACCTGTTCCAGGTCGGCAAATTCAATGTCGTGGACATTGATCAGGTCTACGTAATCGACGTGCAGGCGCTCCATGCTTTCGCAGACGCTTTCGGTCGCCCTTTTTGCCGAATAGTCCCAGCAGTTCACGCCGTCGCTGCCGTAGCGCCCGACTTTGGTTGAAAGGTAATACCGCTGCCGGTCGATGTCTTTCAACGCTTTGCCCAGCACCGTTTCGGCTTTCAGATGGCCGTAATAGGGCGAAACGTCGATGAAATTAATACCGTTTTCGACGGCCGTATAGACGGTACGTATCCCGTCTTCTTCCTTCAGCGAATGTAACACGCCGCCCCGCGAAGAGGCTCCCAGACTGATGGCCGACAATGACATTCCCGTCTTTCCAAGTTCTCTATATTCCATAGGGTTTTTCTGCAAAAGTAGCGTTTTCCCGCGAGGGAGTATTAGAATTATGTATGCAATGTATAGTCCGATATCGACATTAATTTGTACTTTTGCGTGCTGGAAGAGACAGAAACGGGTATGAACGAACAGGAAACTGCGGAGCTTATTTTACTGAATGTCGGGTATGCCGTCCACCGGGCCGACTGGAATTACAGGCATGTGAACAGCCCTTTTGCGCGGATTTATCTGGTTGCGGAGGGTAGGGCGAAACTGCATGTGAACGACCTTGTGCACGAACTGACGCCGTCGCACCTGTACCTGATTCCGCCCTTTACGCTGCACAGCTACGAGTGCGACGACTATTACGCCCTGTATTACATCCATGTTTACGGGAACCCGTTTTCGAACCGGCGGGTGCTGGAGGACTACCACTTTCCGGTCGAGCGGGACGCCATTCCGCTGGATGGCCTGCTGATCAGGCGGCTGCTGGAGATCAATCCCGGAAGGGACCTGAAACAGTATGACCCGTCCGATTACGACAATTCTTCCACGCTGCAAAAAAACCTCACGCTTCACTCCCGCACGCCGGCCGGCGTGATGTTCGAAACGCAGGGCATCCTCTTCCAGCTGTTTTCCCGCTTCTTCGAACATGCTTCGCCGAAATACGGAATCACCGACCGCATCCGCAAAACGCTGTATTACATCTGTGAACATATTGATTCTCCCCTTCGCATAAGCGAGCTGGCGAACCTCTGCTGCCTTTCCAAAGACCATTTCATCCGCCTGTTCAGGAAGGAGATGCGCATGACGCCCGTTCAGTACATTAACCGGAAAAAAATCGAAAAGGCGCAACTGATGATTGTCATGGGCAACCTGTCCATGAAGGACATTGCCTACCGTCTTTCGTTCGACAATGTCTCCTATTTCAACCGCCTTTTCAAGCAATATACGGGAACAACGCCGGTGAAATACAGGAAAACGGTTCAGATTCCTTTCACAGGGTGAACGGGATTTCTCGTTTCAGGCTTTCGCAGAGGGAGATGAGCGTTTCGGTTTCGGTCACGCCCGGAATTTCCTGTATTTTCCCGTTCAACAGTTCCATCAAGTGTTCGTTGTCGCGGGCATACAACTTAATCATCATGGAATAGGGTCCGGTTGTGAAATTGATTTCCACAATTTCCTGAATCTTTTCCAGTTCCGGCTCCACGTCCTTGTACATGGAGCCCCGTTCCAGCTTGACGCCGATATAGGTACAGGTATTGTAGCCCAATATTTTGGGATTGATATGATACCCGGAGCCTAATATAACACGCATGTCCATCAGGCGCTGTACCCGCTGATGAATGGCCGCACGCGACACGCCGCAGGCTTCTGCAACTTCCTTGAACGGCATTCGTGCATTTTTTGAAATGATGCTCAGTATCTGCCGGTCTAATTTGTCAATCTTTTCCATTTCTATTTTTACATAGCAAAATTGTGACCAAAAGTACTGCCTTTTTTTGAATATCCCGTCATTTTGTGAAAAAAATTCAGGTAAACGGGTACATCTGACTGCGTCCCTTTGACGATGCTGCGCTATTTCGCAGAAAAGTCGGTCACCTGTTCCAGGACAAGCTCGAAAAATCCGGAAAGCAAATTCATTTGGCTATCCGTTCCAGCCATTTCAGCATGGCCAGCATCAGGCACATGGAGATCAGGCAAACGATCACAAAGGTGGACCATGTGGCGGTCAGCGAATATTTTTCGTAGAAGATGGCTCCCAGGAACAGCAGGGAATTGCCGATGGCCGTGGCGCACAACCACAGTCCCTGCATCATGCCCTGGTATTTGGGCGGCGCCACCTTGGACACGAACGAAATCCCCAGCGGGCTAATAAACAGTTCGGCCACCGTGAGGATAAAATACGTTCCGATCAGCAGAAACGGCGTTACCTTTTCCGCGTCGGCCAGTCCGCCGGCCAGCGTCACTTCCGCTTTGGACGGCAGGCTCATGGAACCGAGCGTCATCAGGGCATAGGCCGCCGCCGCGATAAGCATCCCGACGGCAATTTTCCGCGGCGTGGACGGTTCCCTGCCCCGCGCGCGCAAAGCCCCGAAAACGGCCAGAATCACCGGCGTCAGGAATACGACAAAGAAAGGATTGACCGACTGGAACAGTTCAACGCCGACCAGTGTGGTAAATCCCAGGTTGATATGGATGTTGCTTACGTCCGTGAAGTCCTTGGCAAAATAAGTCAGCGTCAGTCCGTTCTGATGGAACGAGAACCAAAAGAAAATCACTACGGCAAACACGGCAAACAGTGCATACAGGCGTTGCCGCGTTTCCTGGAGGCTCATGCCGGCTCCCGCGCCTGCGGTCGACTGTTTTTGGGCGGTGGACGGGTTCGGAAACTTTTTCTTGTTCATTACATAAATCAGCAACGAAACGAACATGGCGACAATCGCAATGGCAAAGGCGTAGTGAAAGCCGGTCACAAAGATGCCCAGATATTCGTTGGCAAAGGCGTTCAGGTTGGTTCCCGAATAGCCTACCGAAGTGGCAAGTGCCCGGAACGACGCCTGTCCGTCGACCGAAAGCGTGCCGTCGAGATAGCGGTTGCACAGTTCGGAAAGGTTGGCGCTGTATTCATATCCGTGCGAATTGACCCACCAGTTCCGGATGGCGACGGCAAAGACCGGCGCGAAGATCGCTCCCACATTGATGAACATGTAGAAGAGCGAAAAGCCGGAATCGCGCATGGAAGAATATTTCGGGTGGTCGTACATCTGTCCCACCAGCGCCTGCAGGTTACCCTTGAACAGTCCGTTCCCGAATGCTATGACAAACAGTCCCAGACAGCACAGTCCCAGCATGACTGCATACTGTCCGGCCGGGACAGGCGTGGGGGTCGGGATGGCGATGATCAGATAGCCGAGGGCCATCAGTACCAGTCCGACCAGAATGGTCCTCTTGAAATTTTTCGTTTTGTCGGCGATCAGACCTCCGACAAACGCCAGAATGTAGATCGAGAAATAAAATGCGGAATAGATGTAACCCGCTCGCGTCTCCGAAAGACCGAATTTTGACATTAAAAACAGACTCAGAATGGCCATCATGGTGTAGAAACCGAACCGTTCGCCCATGTTAGCGAGTGCGGCAGCCAGTAAGCCTTTGGGATGATTTTTGAACATATACCTGTATGGATTAAATAAGTAAGTAATTATAGATGTTTATTGAATAATCTGTTTGATGGCGCCCGTTTCGGGATAGAAGAATATT
>JAISWC010000182.1 GCA_031271245.1 Tannerella sp.
TCAACGGACACTGAGTAAAAGCCGTTGGCACGGGTTTGTTTCCGGATTGGGAGCGACCCTTTCCGACATGATCTACGCCATGATCACATGTCTGTTCATGGGACTGATCGTCAACTTCGTGGAAGCACACCAGCAATGGCTTCAACTGTGTGGCAGTATCGTGCTGGGCGTTTTCGGCCTGTATATCTTTCAAAGCAATCCGGTCAAAAGCCTCCGGAAAAACAGGGAGACGAAAATGTCGTTTGCCCATGATTTCCTGACCGCCTTTCTACTTACATTCAGCAATATGCTAATCGTACTTTTATATATCGGACTGTTTGCCCGTTTCTCCTTTGTCCAGCCCACTCACTCGGCATGGCAGATGCTGAACGGACTGTGCGGCATTGCGGTGGGGGCTGCACTGTGGTGGTTCGTGCTCACGACCCTGGTGGCGAAGATGCGACAATGGTTCAACATCCGCAGCATCTGTGTACTGAATCAGGTCTCCGGCGGGATCATCATCGCGCTGGCGCTGATCGGTATTTTTCTGTCCCGCCTCCTGGCGTAACCCCTGTTTTACCCCGAAGTACCGCCGATTCAAACATCAAATATTTGCATATCTCAAATATTCCCTCTAATTTTGACCGTTTTTTGAAAAGTAAGTACGGATATGAGGGTACCGGAAAATTATTACGATGAAATTTTTGAATTTAACGGACAGTGGGATATTGCATCCAAATGCGGATTGAAACTGCTGGATAAAGAGGGACGGAAAACGGTCATCGTCACTGAACTGTATCAGGACAATCCCGGCACGTCCATTACCTGCGCAGGCTATTCGCTGGCCTGTCAGGTATGCGAACGCAAGGGATTACGGCTGGATCGGATACGGTATGTCGAATGTAATCCGGATACGCATTCCAAACTGTCCTTTTACGACGAAGAATATTTTGAAGTGACCTTTCCCGAAACGCAGGGCGTATCCGGACGGCCGCAATACCGCCAGCTTCCCGACGAAGAGGTGAAAGCGCTGTTCTTCAAGTAACCGGTCTGCAGATGAAACGAACAACATCAACCGTTCCGGTGAATTTTCCGGACAAACAAGGAATATATGGAAACATGTTTTGATGATTTACGCCCTTACTATCAGCCGGAAATTGCCCCCGCCATGCGACGGATCGCCGGCAGTGAACACCTGCCGGTCATGGCTGCATTTATTTTCCCGGAGAAAACGGTCGACGAACTCCGGAACATCCTGTCGAACATCCGGACGACGGACGAATTTCAGTCCGGGATCATGCACCGCTTCAATCAGGAAGTCATCCGCAAGTCCGCAAACACATTCACATGTGACGGTCTGGAACACCTGGACCCGGAAAAAAGATACCTTTTCATCTCCAATCACCGCGACATCATGCTGGATTCTTCCCTGCTGCAAACGGTTTTCCTCGCACATGGATTCCGGACGACGGAAATCACCTTCGGCAGCAACCTGATGTGTTCGCAATTAGTGATCGACATCGGGAAGTCCAACAAAATGTTTACCGTCTTCCGCGGAGGCAGTCCGCGCGATTTCTACCGCAATTCCATGCACCTTTCCGAATACATCCGCCATACCGTTACCCAAAAAAAGGAATCGGTCTGGATTGCACAGCGAAACGGACGAACCAAGGACGGAAACGACGCCACCGACCGGGGGATTGTCAAAATGTTCTGCATGAGCGACAGCAGCGACCTGCCCCGTTCCATCCATGAACTGCATCCCGTGCCGGTTGCCATTTCCTACCAGATCGAATCATGCGACATCCTGAAGACGCGGGAACTTTACCTGTCGCGCAACGGGCGGAAGTACGTGAAACGGCCGGATGAAGACTTGGCGAGTATCCTGACCGGCATCACGCAACCCAAAGGGAACATTCACATCTGCATCTGCGAACCCCTCCGCGAGAAAGAATTAAGGGCAATGAACTATCAATGTCCCAATGAATTTCACACATCGGTGGCGTCTCTGATCGACCGGCGCATCTATCGCGGATACAAACTGCACAGCAACAACTACATTGCACATGACATCCGTTCGGGACACGACACGTATGCCGCACACTACACGCCGGAAGAAAAGGCATGGTTTCTTGCACGATACGAACAGATGCTGCAACAGATTGAGGGCGACGAATCGGCATTGAGGTCTATCTTTCTGGGCATTTACGCCAACTCCGTGGACAACTGCGAAAAGAACGGATAAGGTACCCTTTTCCGTGTTCCGGTGAAGTCATCCTTTCATGACGCCGGTTCGTCTTCCGTCCGGCAGCCTTCGAAATGGAAGGCTTCCCGGGCGCGTTCCGGAGTGGTTACGAAGTAGATGATTTCGGCACGGGTACACAGTTCGCCGGCAGCATCGTAAATCTCCGTCTCCACAAAGACGGCGTTTCGCTTTTTGTCCCTGATCCGTCCGTGAACCGTCAGTCGGGCGTCCCGGGTGGAGATGCTTTTGAGGAATTTGATTTCCATTTTCGAGGTGACGCCCGTGGTTTGCAGTTTCCGCACAATGACCCACGCCGCCAGTTCGTCCATCAGCGTGCTCTGGATGCCTCCGTGCAGCGTGTTGAGCCAGCCCTGCTGACGATCGGTCGGCTGCCAGAAGGAAACAATATCGTCGCCGTCTTCGTAAAACTCCATGTGCAGTCCGGACGGATTCGCCGGCGAACAGGCAAAACACAGGTAGCCTTCCACGCCCTGCCAGGGATTAATGATTTTCTTCATCCTGTATTGATTATGTTTGTGAACCGGCTGCAAAAATAAGCACATATTCGACATGATCTATCTTTTCATCAATAAAATCGTTGCCGTATTCCGCTGCCGCGAACATTTTTCTACCTATTTTTGTTGAATAAATAAGTGAACCCAAAACAGGAATGAATATGGTAGCTTTAGTTTTAAGTGTAGTTTTAAGTTTAACAGACAATCTTGTGATTGATAAAAACGAAAATGTTATGAAGTTTGAATTAGTAAAACTGCCGTATGCGGCAGAGGCCCTGGAGCCGGTAATCGGTAAACAGACCGTTGAGTTTCATCACGGTAAACATCTCCAGGCGTATGTGAACAACCTGAACAGTCTGGTTCAGGGGACGAAGTTTGAAGGGGCCGATCTTGAGACGATCGTCAGGGAATCGGATGGCGCGATTTTCAACAATGCGGGTCAGACGCTGAACCACACGCTTTATTTTACGCAGTTCTCGCCTGCGGGCGGCGGCCAGCCGTCCGGCAAACTGGCGACCGCAATAAAGGCGACGTGGGGTTCGTTCGAGCAGTTCCAAAAGGAATTTGAAGCGGCCGGCGTCGGCCTGTTCGGTTCGGGATGGGTCTGGCTGGCGGCGGACGGAGACGGAAAGTTGTCGATTACCAAAGAAGCGAATGCCGGCAATCCGGTCACCCAAGGGTTGAAACCGCTGCTGGGCTTCGACGTCTGGGAACATGCGTACTATCTCGATTATCAGAATCGTCGCGGCGACCACCTGAAGGCATTGTGGCAAATTGTGGACTGGAATGTAGTAGGATCAAGGTATTGACCGCAATTTAGTTTAGTTGTTCGGCAGCCGGCAGTGATCTCACTGCCGGCTGTTTTTTTAGGAAGACATCTGTTCCGAAGGAAAAGATTTCCGTCGGAAATGTTCGCAATCCCCGTCCGATTCTAAAGATTTCAGTCGGAAATGTTTGGTCGCCTTTGTCTATTTCGGTCGACCGAAGCTGACCGAAGCGAAACCGGTTGCTATTTACCGGAGTATTCCGTCGATAAATTCGTCCGCGAAGGCGAAGGTTCCAACGTGGCAGACGGTGCCGGTCATGTGCACCATTCCCCCCGGGTCGATTTCGATTTCCAGCTTGCCGCCCGGCATGTGGACGGTCATTTGATTTTCCGTCAGCCCCAGCCGGTAAGCGGCGCTGGCGGCGGCGCAACTGCTGCTGCCCGAGGCCAGCGTATAGCCTGCGCCCCGCTCGTAGATCTCGATCCGGATGTTGTGCCGGTCGATCACTTTCAGCAGCTGCATGTTGATCCGGTTCGGGAAATTCAGCGACGTTTCCACAACCCGTCCCAGCGCAATGGCTTTTTCTCTGGAAATCTGTTCCATCGGGATGACGCAGTGCGGATTGCCGATGGACAGGCAGGTCACGCGGTAATGCTGGCTGCCGAAGGTCATGATTTCGTCCACCACTTCGCGTTCCACTCCAATCACCGGAATCTGACTGCTGCGGAACGTGACTTTGCCCATCCCGACCCTGAGCAGTTTGCCGTCGGGAGTGAGGTAGCGTACGTTCACGTCGCCCCCCAGCGTCGACAGGGTGAAGGCTTCGTCCCTGACATACCCGCAATCTTTCAGGTATTTGGAGAATATCCGGACGCCGTTTCCGCTTTTTTCGGCTTCGCTTCCGTCCGGATTATAGATTTTTACCCTGATTTTTCCGTCTCCCGTCAGCGGGCCGAATAAAATCCCGTCGCTTCCGCATCCGAAATTCCTGTCGCAAATCTGTCTGATACGTTCTTCATTCAGTATCGCCGGATTTTTCTGCGGGTCATACACCAGGTAGTCGTTTCCCAGTCCGTGATATTTTTCAACACTGATTTTCATAATTGCTTTTTTTCTGCTGTTTCTTCCTGTCACATTCATTTATACGTGCAATCCTTCCAGTATCCGTTTCAGGACGGTCTGCGCCGAGATTTCACGGTTGGCGGCTTCGGGAATGACGATGCTCCGCGGACTTTCAATCACGTCGTCCGTGACAATCATGTTGCGGCGCACGGGCAGACAGTGCATGAAATATGCATTGTCGGTCAGCGCCATCTTTTCCGTGTCCACCGTCCAGGCGCGGTCGGCGCTGAGCACCTGTCCGTAATGCGGTTCCGCACAGGCCGCCCAGTTCTTGGCGTAAACGAAGTCGGCGCCTTCGAACGCCTTGCGCTGGTCGTATTCCACGCGGGCGCTGCCGACAAACGACGCTTCCAGTTCGTAGCCTTCGGGATGGGTGATGACCAGTTCATAGCCGGCGGCATTGATCCATTCGGCAAAACTGTTCGGTACGGCCTGCGGCAGGGCGCGCGGATGGGGCGCCCACGTCATGACGATTTTCGGACGTTCCGTCTTCCTGTACTCCTCAATCGTGATCAGGTCGGCAAAACTCTGCAACGGATGGCGCGTGGCCGCTTCCATGCTGAAAACCGGACGCCCCGAATAACGGATGAACTGATTCAATATCTTTTCATTGTAATCGTCCTCCCGGCTTTCAAAACGGGCGAACGAACGGATGCCGATCACGTCGCAGTAGCATCCCATCACGGGGATGGCTTCCAGCAGATGTTCCGGTTTGTCGCCGTCCATGATGACGCCGCGCTCCGTCTCCAGCCGCCATGCGCCCTGGTTGACGTCCAGTACGATTGTATTCATCCCCAGGTTCATGGCGGCCTTTTGCGTGCTCAGGCGCGTGCGCAAACTGGAATTGAAGAATATCATCATCAGCGTTTTATTTTTCCCCAGTTCCGCGAACCGGAAACGATCTTTTTTGATTTCCAGCGCCTCACGGACGGCCTGTTTCAAGTCGCCGATGTCCTGCACACAGGTAAAATGTCTCATTTTATGCTTGTTTTTTGATTGTTAACTGTCTCTTGTCTGTCCGTCACCCTCGATCACATATTTGTAAGTGGTCAGTTCGGGCAATCCCATTGGCCCGCGGGCATGCAGTTTCTGCGTACTGATGCCGATTTCCGCGCCGAAGCCGAACTGCGCTCCGTCGGAAAAGGCCGTCGAAACGTTGGCATATACGCAGGCGGCATCTACCTGCCGCTCGAAAATACGGATGGCGTCGGGCGATTCGCTGACAATGCTTTCGCTGTGCTTCGAACTGTACCGGGCGATGTGTTCCAGCGCTTCGTCGAGCGATGCGACGGTACGGATACTCATTTTGTAATCCTGAAATTCGGTGCCGTAGCTTTCCGGCGTGGGCGGCTGAAGCAGTGCCGGCGGGTAATGTCCGGACAGGGCGGCGTATGCCGGTTCGTCGGCATAAATGATTACTTCTCTGTCGGCCAGCCTTCCGCATACGGCGGGCAGGTCCGCCAGCCGCTCCCGATGGACGATCAGGCAGTCCAGCGCGTTGCAGACGCTGACGCGCCGCGTTTTGGCATTGTATACGATGTTGCGTCCTTTCTCCGTGTCGCCATCCCTGTCAAAATAGGTATGGCAGATGCCTGCGCCCGTCTCGATCACCGGGATGCGTGCATGTTCGCGCACATAGTTGATGAGGGCGCTGCTCCCGCGCGGAATGACCAGGTCTACACTGCCGACGGCCTGCAACAGGACTGCCGTAGCTTCGCGGCCGGGTGGCAGCAGCGTGCAGACGTCCGGATTCATCCCGTGTTTCAGCAATACTTCCCGGATGATCCCAACCAGTATCCGGTTGGAGTCGTACGCATCCGAACCGCCTTTCAGCAGGCAGGCGTTGCCGGACTTCAGACACAGCGAAAAAACGTCGAATGTCACGTTCGGCCGCGCTTCGTAGATGATGCCGATGACGCCGAGGGGAACGGCGATCTTTTTCAGTCTCATTCCGTTCGGACGTTCGGTTTCGTAAAGTATCTTTCCGACCGGCGAAGGCAGCGAAGCCACCTGCTTCATGTCGCCGGCCATCGCTTCAATGCGTTTCTCCGTCAGTTTCAACCGGTCGTATTTCGGGTCTTCCGGCGACATCCGCGCCAGATCCCCTGCATTGGCCTCCAGTACTTCGCCTTGTTCTGCGAGCAGCACACCGGCTGCATCAACCAGTACCCGGCTGATTTGCCCGTCGCTGTATTCAAGCAACGAACGGGATGCGGCTGCCGTTTGTTTAATAATCTGTTCCATAACTTTTATCTGATTTGGTATTCTGTCTGCAATTTGTTATCCGGCGGTTTCCCGTTTCCCGTATCACTGCTGTCCAGCAGGCATAAATAATCGTAATGAATCATCGGGCGGGCCTTGCGCTTCCCCATCAGGGCGAGGGCTTTCTCGCTGTCGTAACCGGCGCGCCCAACGCCCAACTGTCTGCCGTCTTCATTGATTATCCGGATGATGTCGTCCTTGCGAAAACTTCCGGAGATGCGCGTGACGCCAACAAACAAAATGCTGGTCGCCTTTGCAGTGTATAAAACTTCTTCCGCGCCCCTGTCGATACACACGGCGCCCCTGGCAAAGCCTTCCGAATGTGCAATCCATTTCTTGATGCCGCTTGCCGGTTTTTCCGCCGGCAGAAAACGGGTGCAGACGGCTTCTCCGCCCGCCGCCAGTTCCGGCAGGATGTTTTTTTTCGTTCCGTTGGCGATGATCACAAGGATTCCCTCGTCTGCCACTTTACGCGCGATATGATATTTTGTCAGCATTCCGCCCCGTCCGAACGCGGATTTCTCCGGCTGGATGAACATGGAAATATCCGCCTTTTCGGGGATTTCCCGGATGACTTTACTCTCCGGCGAGGCGGGATTGCCGTCATAGATGCCGTCCACATTGCTCAGGATAATCAATGCATCCATGTTCATCATGGCCGCTACCAGCCCGGAGAGTTCGTCGTTGTCGGTAAACATCAGCTCCGTGACCGAAACCGCGTCGTTTTCATTGACAACAGGAATAACGCCGTTTTCGAGCATGGTTTCCATGCAGTTCTTCTGATTCAGGTAATGCGTCCGGCTGCTGAAGTTTTCCGTAGAGGTCAGCACCTGCCCGCATACCAGACGGTGTTCGTGGAAAAGTTCAAAATAACGGTTGATGAGTTTGGCCTGTCCGACGGCGGAGTATAGCTGGCGCGAGGAGACGGCGTCCAGTTTTTTGACGGGTTTGATTTCGTTTCGTCCGGAAGCGACCGCGCCGGACGAAATCAGTACGATTTCGATACCCTGCGTCCGCAGGACGGCAATCTGTGCGACCAGGTCCGACATTCGCTCCACGTCGAGTGTGCCATCCTTGCGTGTCAATACATTGCTGCCAATTTTGATTGCAATTCTTTTCAACTGTTTCACCATCATTCCGTTCTTTCGGGGAGACAAAGATACATCTTTTTTACCCGTTCACCAACGCTTCGATTTTTCCCCTGTACGCCGACGCACCGGCAGCAATACTTTGCGCGGCATCCGGCAGCGAAGTGCCATAAACGACAAAGGGCGTCTGCCAAATCATCCCGGAATGATTCGCCAGTAACTGGTACGGACGCAGCAACTCATCCAGTGTATACCGGTTCCTGCCGCCCGAACGGTAGGCGTCGTATTCGGAACCGGTTGTGGTGGCCACCAGCAGCTTGACGCCTTTCACCTGTTCCGTCAAGCCGATGAACAGTTCGTCGCACCATTTTTTCAATTGCGAAGGGGCGCTTGCC
>JAISWC010000204.1 GCA_031271245.1 Tannerella sp.
CATGCCGCAAGCGTGGACGCCTGCTTTTAACACGGCAAAGGCTGGGTGGTATTTTTCGGAAGTCCCGGACACGCGGAGCGGATATGAAACAAAATTTCAGTCAGTCACAGGCCGATCCATTCCCGAGTGTCTTGCATAAACCGGAGGTATTCTTTCCGTTCACGGTCAGACAGCGCAAGGGTGTCGGCCACGGATGGCGTCAAGATCCGGTAGCCGGGTCGCGAAACCCAGACCGGCATACAGAACGGCCGGATGCGGAGAGGCTGACCGGTTATCTTTTCGAGGTCGAGCGTGACGATCAGTCCGCCGTTCCGGTAGCGGTCGCGCTGATTCGATACCAGATTGCCTAATGAATACAGGGTGACGGAACGAATGATGCTGTCGCTGTCCACCTGCAGGTCGACCGGCTGAATGACATGCGGATGACTGCCAATCACGATTTCCACGCCCAGCCGGCGACAGTATTCGGCCAACATGCGCTGCGCCGGGCTGGGTTGACGGACATATTCATCTCCCCAGTGAAAGAATACCGCTATACAGTCAATCTCCGTACGGTCCATTTGGGACAGGTCCTGCGCGATCGCCAGCGTATCAATCAGATTGACAACAGTTCCTGCCGGGACAGGCAATCCGTTCGTACCGTACGTATAGTTGAAAATCGCCATCCGTATCCCGTTTACGTCTATCCGGAGCGGATGAAAACGGCTGTACTGCAAGCTGTCGGCAAACGCGCCCGTGAAAGCAATGCCGAGCGAATCGAGACGGCGCGTCGTGTAATCAATACCTCTCCGACCATTATCGCAGATGTGATTATTGGCCAGCACGACTGCGTCAATCCCCATCTCCGCCAGCGCATCGGCCAGCGCCGCCGGCGAACGGAAACATGGATAGCCCGTGTAGCGGCTGGAAGGCGTCAGGGTCGTTTCCAGATTGAGGATTGCCAGATCGGCCTCTTGAAAAACAGGCGCCACGAAGCGGAACGACTCCGTGTAATCGTATCCGCCGTCGGGCTTGCGAGCCGCATTCACCTGCGGCAGGTGCTGCATCAGGTCTCCGGCCAGCACCAGCCGGGCACGCAGACTACAGGGCGAACAGGACAGGGAATCGGCGCCGGATAAAGGCGTTTGCCTCCCGGCATGGTTCGGAGTAGCGAACCATGCCAAAAGCCCTGCCGCGGCAAATGCCAGCAGACTTATCCCAAAACGCTGTTTTTTCCGGTACATGGACATTCAACTGTTTTCGTACCAGGAAGCATACAGGTGATAATTGCGGGCGATTTTCTGATTGACTTCCCTGGCCTGTCCGGGTTCCACCTTCTTGACGAATTTGGCGGGTACGCCGGCATAGATACTGCCCGGTTCCACCTGCGCATGACTCAGTACGACCGAGCCGGCCGCAATGATGGCGCCCTCGCCGACGACGGCGTGATCCAGTACCACCGCGCCCATCCCGATCAGCGCGCTGTCGCAAATCTTCGCGCCGTGGATGGTGACGTTATGCCCGATGGAAACGTCGTTGCCGATTTCGATGACCGATTTTTCATACAGGGTATGAAGTACCGAACCGTCCTGAATATTGACTCCGTCGCCGATGCGGATGGAATTGACGTCGCCCCGCAAAACGGTACCGAACCAGATACTGCAACCGCTGCCGATCACGACATCGCCGATGATTACTGCATTGTCGGCCAGATAGGTATCTTCGCCGATGACAGGAGTAAATCCCCTGACAGATTTGATAAGTGCCATAATTCCCGTTATTTTCCGAATAAAATTGCCCACAAAAGTATGTGAATATCTCCATCCGCAAAAAAAATATCGCGAAAAATTTTGCGGGGAACCAAACAATCCGTATTTTTGTGGCCGATTTTTACGGATAAGACAATCCGTATATATAATAACAAACTAAAATAATTTATGATCGTAGTTCCATTGAAAGAAGGCGAAAGTATTGAAAGAGCGCTGAAAAAGTTTAAACGGAAGTTTGAGAAGACCGGAGTGGTGAGAGAATTAAGAAGCCGCCAGGCCTTCATAAAACCCTCTGTGGAAAAAAGAAAACAGCGTATTCGTGCCATATACGTGCAGCAACTGCAACAGGCCGAAGAATAGCCGTTCGAAATATTTTTTCCGTTTTCCTGGCTCTGTTGAAATTTTCTCCTTACATTCGTCACATCAAAAAAGACGTGACGTAAAATATGTGTATTGATTCGTTTTTGAGTTATCTCCGTTATGAGAGGGGCTATTCCAATCATACAACAGAGGCGTATCACCGCGATTTGCTTCAATTTAAGGCCTATATCAAGGGAAATGCGGATGATAGTCCGCTTGATTTCCGTGCGATTGGCCCGGATCAAATCCGCAGGTGGATGATGACACTTCTGGATCGCAAGATGAAGCCTTCTTCCGTCAGGCGCAAGCTGACTGCACTCAGGACCTGTTTCCGCTTTCTTGTCAAGCAGGAAATTGTGAAAAAAAATCCGGTACAGTTTGTTATAGGGCCTAAAATGGGAAAGAAGTTGCCTTATTTTGTGAAAGAGAAGGAACTGGCGCAACTCCTGGACGGAGACGAATTTGAGGACGATTTTGAAGGGATGAGAAACCGGCTGATGCTGGAATTGCTCTACGAGACGGGTATCCGGCGAACGGAATTGATCACGCTCCGGCAGGCAGATGTGGATTTTAACAGGATGCAACTGAAAGTGACCGGAAAACGAAACAAACAGCGACTGATACCTTTTGCCGAACGGTTGAAGGAAATGATGGTCGAGTACGTGTCCGTGCGAAAAAAAATGGTAGGGACGGAAGACGCCTGTTTTTTTGTCAGGAAAAACGGCGCTCCGCTTTCTCCTTCCATTGTCTGCCGCATTGTGAGGCAGACCCTGACGGCGATTCCGATGCTGGCCAAGCGCAGTCCGCATGTGTTGAGACATTCCTTTGCAACGAGCATGTTGAACAACGGCGCGGAACTGAATGCCGTGAAAGAGTTACTCGGACACACCAGTCTGGCTTCCACGTCCATCTATACGCACGTGACTTTTGAAGAATTGAAAAAAGTGTATCATGCTCATCCAAGAGCGAAAAAGTAAGGAGGAAAAGATTATGGAAATAAAAATTCAAGCGATTCATTTCGATGTTTCGGAACGGTTGGAAACTTTTATCCGGAAAAAAGTTTCAAAATTAGAGCAGTTTCACGACGGAATCCTGACGGCAGAAGTGAATTTGCGGGTGATCAAGCCGGAAACAGCCCAGAACAAACAGGCCAGCGTCCGGGTGAAGATCAGGAACAATGAATGTTTCGCCGAAAAAATCAGCGACACGTTCGAAGAAGCAGTCGACCATGTTGCGGACGCGCTGGAACGACAATTGATCAAGCTAAAAAAAGGCGTGAATAAAAAAACTGCCGATAAATTTTGGCATGTCATAAATAATGACTAAATTTGCAGCCGTTTCGCCACAAGGTGAGGCGGCTGAATTCCATAAGCCTCTTTAGCTCAGTTGGCCAGAGCACGTGATTTGTAATCTCGGGGTCGTTGGTTCGAATCCGACAAGAGGCTCGAGGAGGATAATGGAACCCGTTTCTTTCCGGAAGGCAAGAAAAATATAAGCGAGCAGCAACGGGAAAAAAATTCCCGTATATATGATATATTAATGTATAGAGAATGCCTGTGTAGCTCAGCGGTAGAGCACTTCCTTGGTAAGGAAGAGGTCCCGAGTTCAAGTCTCGGCACCGGCTCGACGGATGGGGATAAGTAAAGGATTAAATGATTATAATTTTTAAATAGAGACAATTTATTATGGCAAAAGAACATTTTAACAGGACAAAACCGCATGTAAACATCGGTACGATTGGTCACGTCGACCACGGTAAAACAACTTTGACGGCCGCGATTACGACTGTCTTGGCGAAGAAAGGACTGTCTGAGGTGCGTTCGTTCGATTCGATCGACAATGCTCCGGAAGAGAAGGAAAGAGGTATTACGATTAATACAGCTCACGTAGAGT
>JAISWC010000218.1 GCA_031271245.1 Tannerella sp.
GTCGTACTGGTCCAGCGCCGACTGCGAGTTGGGGCCGCCGTACTGGAACATGACCACCGGATATTTTTTCGACTCGCTGAAATTCGCCGGTTTCACCATCCAGGCGTTCAGTTCCACACCCGAAGCCGTCTGAATCCGGAGAAATTCCTTCGGCGTATACGCATACTTCTCCAGCCGCTCCTTCAGGCCGGCATTGTCCTGCAACACGCGCAACACCTTCCCCGTCTTTGTCTCGTTCAGGGTGATGACCGCGGGCGTGTTCGCATTCGAATAATGATTCACGTAAAAGGCGAAATTCTTGCTGAATGTGGCATGACTGGTTCCTTCCTGCGTCGAGAGGCGCGTTTTTACGCCTTTTGCATCCACCCTGTATACCGAACGGCGCAGCGGACTTTCTTCCGCCGATTCGTAATAAACCGTGTTTGTCGTTTCGTCGATACCCAGCAGGGCGGTTACGTCCCAGTTTCCCTGCGTCACCCGTCGCTGTTCCACGCCCGTCGCGGAATACTGGCAGATATGCGCGTATCCGTCTTTTTCACTCACATACAGAAATCCGTCTTTCGTAAACAGGAGGCGGTTCAGCCAGTCGGAATCGATGTAGCATTTGTTTTCTTCTTTCAGAATCAGCCGGAAAATGCCGCTTTTGGGGTTGGCATAATGGAGGTGGAAGACGTTCTGGTGACGGTTGAGCGTCATCACTGCCAGCTGGTCGGGCTGCGAAGTGAAGGCGATGCGGGGAATGTAGCTCTCCGCATCCACGGGCGTATGCAGCGTTTTGATATCTTTGGTCTCCACGCTGTAGGAGTGAAGCGTAACCGTCGAGTTTTTCTCCCCGGCCTTCGGATATTTGTAGGTATACTCCCCGGGATAATACCCGTCGCCATACGTCTGCATCGAATATTCGGGCACTTCCGACTCGTCGAACCGGACAAAAGCCAGGTATTCGCTGTCGGACGACCAGGCCATCAGGTTCGTCACCGAAAACTCCTCTTCATACACCCAGTCGGTGGCGCCGTTGATGATCCGGTTGAAAACGCCGTCTTTCGTCACCGGGATTTCCGTGTCGAAGTCGAATTTCTTCAGCCGGATATTGTTGTCCACCACAAAGGCACACATCCTCCCGTCGGGCGAGAAGGTGGGAATCATCACTTTCCCGCCGGCTTCGTGCAGGGGCTGCACCATGTTCCGGCGAACGTCGTACACATACACGTCCGCCCTGTACGACCGGCGGTAAATGGCTTCCTTCGCACGCCAGATCAGGATCCGGTGACCGGTCGAACTGATTTCATACCCCTCAAAGTCCTCAAACGTACATTCCCGCGCCCTGTGCACGTCAAACAGCGTATCCACCGGTGTGCTGGTACGGTAGGCGTACCTGACGAGCATGGTACGTTCCCTGTTCATCGCCGTGTAATGTTCGCCGTCCGGCGTCGAACGCAATTCGCCCGTGGCCGTCTCCTGACGGAACGTACCGTCTATGACTTCTTTCAATTCCACTCGCCTGCTGCCCTGCTGCGCATGAATGCCCCCGGCAATCAAAAGCGACAGCAAAAAGTTGATTCCTTTACCCATGTTTATTTTTTGATTCAATCATCCGCTTTATCTGCGATTTTTTCGGACAAAGATAAAAAAATAGTTTCAGTATCCACATTCGATTTTCAGTAACTTTTTTTCCGTGTCTCTCCGTGCAGGGAAAAGATATGCATAAATGGAATATCAGTGCAAAAAATCCCGAACCTTGGATGACATGTAAATCGCTCATTTTTCATAAGTCATCCCTGAAGGAACTGTTGATTGCTGTGGCTGTCTCTATTGTTATAAGTCGTTTATTTTTCATCCACAAAGTCAAACTTTGTTGTGGCAGTGAACTTTTTCCGTATCAGGGCCGACGCATCTAAATTTTAAAAAGTTTGCCGAGATACTTGTTATCCCATCCGGATTGTAATCGTTTGCCCCTTACTCCGACTTTGGTTGTTTTTTGGGGAAAAGGAGTATCCGCCCTCGCATCTTCGATAGACGTACAGACTTGGCAGAGCCGTTCAAAAACATCCGTCATATTGTCAGTTTCTGTCAGATTCATCTTTTTTGCCAGTTGTTTATTCCATTTGGCACGCAATTTGATGTAAGACTCTAAAAAACGTCAAAATTTGAAAGGAGACAATATAAAACTATGGGAAAGATTATAGGAATTGATTTAGGGACTACCAATTCGTGCGTATCCGTACTGGAAGGCAACGAGCCGGTGGTCATTGCGAACAGCGAAGGCAAAAGAACGACGCCTTCCATTGTCGCATTTGTAGAAGGAGGCGAACGTAAAGTGGGCGATCCGGCCAAACGGCAGGCCATTACCAACCCGCAAAAAACGATATTCTCCATCAAGCGTTTCATGGGTGAGACGTATGATCAGGTACAGAAAGAAATCGCCCGCATCCCTTACAAGGTGGTGCGGGGCGACAACAATACGCCGCGTGTGGATATCGACGGACGCCTTTACACGCCCCAGGAAATATCGGCCATGATTCTCCAGAAAATGAAGAAAACGGCCGAAGACTATTTGGG
>JAISWC010000242.1 GCA_031271245.1 Tannerella sp.
GTCGTACGTCGAAGGCGAAGAAAACAAAACGCCCGAGCAAATCGTGCACGACCTCATCGACATCGTCAGCAAAAACGGCAACCTGCTCCTCAACATCGGCCCCAAAGCCGACGGCACTATCACCGGCGAACAGAAATCTATACTCCTCTCCATCGGCAAATGGCTTAAAGTAAACGGCAACGCCATATACGAATCCCGGTGCTGGAAAAAATTCGGCGAAGGTCAGACCGAATCCACCAAAGGTTCCTTTACCGACAACACCGCCACAGCCTACACCACGCAAGACATCCGCTTTACCGACAAAGGCAACGATTTCTACGCCATCGTCCTGAACTGGGACGACAGGGGCGTCACCGTCAAATCGCTCGACAACGACGCCATTGCCGACGCCCAAATATTGAAGGTGCAGATGCTCGGATCGGACGAAGACATCGCATGGACAAAAACGGACGAAGGGCTGAAACTCTCCTTCCCCAAAACAAAACCCTGCGAATACGCCTGGACATTCAAAATCAGCTTCGACAAACCGGTCGGCGAAAACCTGCCCTCCGAAGCATCCGACGAAGTGGCGAAACACGGTTCGTAAGATTTTAACGGAACATAATTGTTTTTCGACGAAATCAACTTTTGTTACACCCCACCCGTGGGAATGCAGCTTTATTAACCGTATGCTTCAACTCACGGACAGATCTGTTACACTTCCGACCAATCCCGGACTCTCCGGCGAACCGACCCTCTGTGCGGGTCGGTTTTCTAAAAATCCAGGGAAGGTTTCCGGCGTGCCCGGAAGAGGTGACGGCGGAGTCTGGGATTAATCTGCCTCCATATCATTCGGGAACAATTCCCTGATGGCGCCGGATCAGTTTCTTTATATCATTTACATTGACGGAGGCAGGAGTTGTGTTATTCATGAATGCCAGCGCAGCTGCCGCCCCTGCTGCCTGCCCCATTCCCATGCAGGAAGCCTGTACCCGCAGCGCTGAGTTGGCTAAGCGGTCGCTGCTGACGCAACGTCCGGCAACAATGAGATTTTTGCTTTTTTGGGGAATCAGCGCGCGTAACGGGATTGTGGCTACTTTTCCTTCTGCAAGATGACGGGGTTTAACTCCTTCTTCAACATGCAAATCAATCGGGTAGTAAGACCAGGACAGCGCGTCGTCGAACAGGCGGCCGGATACGTAATCGTCGTGCGTGATCCGATAGAGACCATCAATACGATAAGTTTCCCTGACGGCTGTTTCGGGTTGCATCTTTACGACAGATGCTTTTTCACATCCGGGAAGCGTCTTTACAAAACGAATAATGCGCAACAGCGATGCCCTTCCGTCAATATTCGCTAATGTATGGGAGACGGAAGTCGTTGAATCCGCATTCAATACATGCTGCGGGACGCCTCCACCCTTCGCCCTGAGCGTTCCGAGAATGCTGTGAAGAACATCCGTCTTCTGTAAACGACCGTCCTGCAACGCTTTTTTATAATGATCCTCCAATATGGCGGCGTCCAGTGTCTTGAGATCATATCCTCCCAATTCAAAAATGAGAGAGCCGGGCTGTGTTTCTGCTTCTCTTAAAACCCGATATCCGGCTATTGACGTGACTGATGCGTTTCCGGTACAGTCAATCAACTGATTGCAAACAATCCGGCAATGCGTTCCTTTTCCTGCTACATCTATTGCCCATGAATTGCTGCTTCGTTGAATTTTCACGGGCGTTTCGTAGTATCTGATATTCACTCCGGCCTGTAAACACTTTTCTTCGGCAAGAAGCGTATACAGGGGGATGCTGATGTGTATCTGATGTTTCGGATGGTTTTTCCCGAAAGGAACGGTAAAGTCGGGCAGCGCATCGCCGTTCATGGCGACGGTTTCCGAAACCAGTTCCCAGCCGATGCCGGCAATAATCTGTTTACCCCATGCGTGAAACAGTCCGGGAAATGAAACTCCTCCCGCAGTCATCGTGCCTCCCAGGCGGCTGCCGTTTTCTACTAATATTGTCCGGCAACCGGCGCGGGCAGTCTGAATCGCGGCAACTACGCCGGCCGTGCCTCCGCCAACGATCAGCACATCGGTTTCGATTTGTCGGACGCCGGCGCTGCTCTTTCCCAGACACGGACTTTCCGGCAATGAGGCCCCCACTGCAAGCAGGCCTAATTTTTTCAGGGCAATCCTTCTCTTCATCAATATATGATTTGGCTGTATATTTCTATTTCGTAAAGCCTCACCTGACTGTATGTATAATACCTGACCCTGGTAGTGAGAACGGGAGCGAACGAGGCTCCGTACAGCGGATCGGCATTTCCCGTAACCGTATGCACATCCACCCAGCCGTCATTGACCCATGCCTGAAGTTTAAGGCTGGGTACGGGATTGTTATAACCTCCGGCGCCATTCCATGTTTTAAACCCGTTGACGGTATATTCTCCCTGCAAGTCTATTTCGAGCCAGTGATCTCCTGCGGCAGTCGAAACCCAGCGGGGAGCGCTGGTGGCATAATTGCCATCAACCGCATTGGCAGGGTGTTGTGTTGCATTGGCAGGATCAAGAATATCGCTGGCGGATACCGGTTTGCTCAGGGCTACATTGATGGTTTTCACGATGGGCATCCGTACCGGGGCGGCGCTGAAGGTATCTATGGCGGCAGGTTCGGGCAGATATAAGGTCCGGTAGGCAACACCTTTGGTAACATCCAAGCCGGTCAGAGTCATGGAGGTATCCGGCCTGGGATAGAAGACGGTTTCCATTTTGCCGTCCGTAGCGGTATATGTGAGTTCTATGCCTGTTTCTCCTTCCGCAGCTTCGGTCCACGTAACGATTATGTCTCCACTGTCGTTCCATTCGGTTTTTCTTACCGCCCTGTTGCTTAATCCTTCGACATACCGGTCTCCATATACCCTCCCAAAGGCCTCTGTGGCGACCGACTGCCGGCCGGCGCCGTCAAAAGTCATCAGTTCGAAACTGTAACTTCCTTCCGGAATGGCTTCGATATATACGTCCTTTCTTTTCCCTGTTTCGTCCGGCGTTATACCGGTCTCCACGTAATTTCGCCGGTTGTTCCAGTAAACTTTCATGTCTGTCACTTTCGGGTCGGAACTCATCCGGCAACTGACGATCAGGCGGCCGTTCCCCGGATACAGAACGACGGAATCCGCTTTGCCGGGATATATTTTATCCGCTTCCGGAATCAGGCCGGAATAATAGCGGTCCATCGGCGAACATCCTGTTTGCATGATGAATATTAACAGGATAATCCATTGATTAATATATTCTCTTTTTTTCATTTGATAAAAATTTATTTATTCAACAATGCTTCCCCAAAACGTCAGTTCGGCGATGGATATATAGGTAACATTTCCCCACGTTTCCACCGTGTTCCATCTGTAATATCTGTAAGAGGGCGTGGTGAGGGGGACGTCGAAATCTTCGCCTACCCTTGCCAGTTCTATATCTTCGTTGGCGTTAGTGCCGAGCGGCAGGCCTGACGGTTTGACGGACGTCCATGCGTCAATTTTTGTCCAGCTATCCCAGCCGCCTTCGGGGTCGGGATAATTACTTCCCCAGAGTTCAAAAATCTTCGGATTTCCGGCAGTCCAGTAAGTTCGTTCACGCTGGTAGAGTTTGAATCTGCTCAGGCGGACGGGATAACCCGTGTCAAATGAAAAATGCTGCGGCATGCCCGAATTGGGCGTTGTGTGGAAACAGTCGTTGTTGTAGCTGATGTCGTTGTTCCACACGCGCTCGATAACGAGCGTGGGGGCGCCGGAATGTGCCTGCCAGACGTCGCCCGGAAGTTTCAGCGCCTGAAACTTCGTTTTCGGTATTTCCAATTCGAAAAGGGGCTTGAACGTCTCCGTCAGCGTATCGGAAAGATTGCCCCAGCGGTCTCTGACATATACGCCGAAGCGTACGGGAATGGTATCGAAACCGCGTACGGAGAAGTTTCCTTCCGGAAATCTGGTGTAATAATCGTAAGCCGGTTTCCACGAACCGGTGGAATCAACGCAAAGTACCTGAAATACCAGGTTATCTTCGTTTTCATTGCGAAAACCGACGTTTATGCCTCCGAAAGTCTCATTCACCGTCAGGCTCCGGAAAGCGGCAATATATGGCGGCGTCAAGGTTGTGATCTTTATGGGTGTGGGATCTGAGATGATCTCGCCTTTCGCAACGGCATAAAGCGTTACGTCATATTCGCCTTCCCTGGCAAATCCTTCGATGACAAGATTGTCTTTGTACAGCGATGATTTCACTTCTCGTTTCACTCCCTCCGCGAACTCGTATTCGGCTTTTACATACAGCAGGTCGGCCGAGAGAGGGACGCTGAACGTTATTTTTGCTCCTCCCGGCAAACTCTCGACGGCATAGCCGGTTACGGGGAGCGGCTTTTCACCAGCGCTCAGGGGAGAGTTGATCTCCTCCCGACACGAAGCGAAGCATATCAAATGTATGAAAATGATACATTTTTTTAATGCGGATATTGTTTTCATATTTAATCTCCTTTAATTAATTGTCCATAAAATACATATTTACCAGCCGGGATTCTGTTTCAGATTGCGGTTGACCAGCAGGGAACGTTCCTTTATCGGCCAGAAATAATCCCTTAAAGCAAAGGTCTGCGTGAAAAGGGTAGCGGGCCGGTAATACGCTTCCGCTTCTTTTTGCTGAACGTTCCATCCCTGAACGTTGGCGTTGAGTTCGTCCTGCGCGGCAAGCCACCGGCGTAAATCCCAGTAACGTTCGCCTTCGAAGGCGAGTTCTACGGAACGTTCCTGCCGGATAATTGCACGGAGGCCTTCCTTTGAAAAGGGTTTGTCCGGATTGTTTTTCGAAAATTCCACCCATGATTCCCTCACGCCTTTCAGGCCTGCCCTGTCACGCACCATGTCTATCCGGCGGAAAACATCGTCGCCGGGGCCGTTCGCTTCATTCAATGCTTCCGCATAGAGAAGGTACAGGTTGGAGAGCCGCATGACAGGCCACGAATACCATTCGGTAACGATGTCGTTGGCCTGGATAATGTTTTCGTAATGTACAAGTTTCTTGGGATAATAACCCGTTACCGAATATCCTTCAAGATTGATGACGCCGGCCGGCTGTCCCAGTTTCCCGCGAACATCCCAGGTGTTGAGGTCGTCGTATTTTCCCTGTCCGTACCATTTCCCGCCATCAAAGCCCAGGGAGGCGTAAAAGCGGTCTTCCCTGTCGAAGTTTAAGGCGGCGGTTGTATAGCCGCTGATCAGGTTGTATTTGTCGGCTTCGCCGGCTGTGCGCAAACCAAAGCGACCGTTATAGTCCCACGTTTTGTCCTCGTTGATGGGAAGGCCGTTTTTCGTATAAAACATTTGCGCCATCTTCAGCGTCGGGGCGATAACTCCCAGGTAACTTGTGCCTCCTGCATTGTTGGGATCCAGGCCTCGTGGCGTGAAATATCGCTGCTGGCCAGCTTCCATCCTACTGTTGGAATTTCCCCAGATGATTTCGGGATTCCAGCGCTCGCATACGGCATTCCGCAGGCTCAGCTGTATGAC